>JANOTN010000345.1:0-10929 GCA_031416375.1 Ilumatobacteraceae bacterium | reverse complement strand
GTCGCCTCGCCGGAAAGAATCCCTGGCAGGAATGCATCCTGTTGATCGGGACGGCCGTATGAGATCAGCGACGGTCCCATCTGCCGGTCAGCGAACCACATCGCGGCGATAGGGGCACCGGCCGAGATCAGTTCTTCTCCGATGATCAAACGGTCGATCGGTGGGCGTCCAGCGCCGAACGGCTTCGGCCAGGTCAGCCCGATCCAGCCAAGCGCACCCATTTCCTTGGCGAACTCCTTCGAGTATCCGTTGATCCAGGAATCGTTGTGGCGCCCATAGCGGGCGACCGCGTCGGCGGCGACTTGGTGGGCACCTTCACGGAGTTCCAACTGTTCGGTGGTCCATGAGAATTCCATCAGTCCGGATCGTACGCGACGAACCGGTGAGGTGATTGTTTCAACCCTCGATCTCACGTTCTGTGGTGAAACTGGGTCAGTTCGTGGTCACAGGGCGCTCAATCAGCCTGACTCTTGATCGGAAACCACCGTATTCCTTGATTTTGCTGCTGACACGACACCCCGCGGATTCGTACCCTGGTGTCATGCAAGAGCGGGGGACCAACCGAACCAACCGAGCCGTCGCAATGATTCTCGCCGCCGTGGCAATCAGTGGCGTGTTCGGCACGATCGCCCACGCTGACGAGCCCGTTACGACTGAGCCCGTCATGACTGAGCCAATCGTTGCTGTTGGACTGCCGCCGATTCCTCCGACGACGGTCGTGGTTGCCGTTGGCCCGCCACCAGTACCGACGACCAATGTGATCGTCGCAGTCGGTCAACCGCCGATCCCGCCCGTCGCCCTTGATGACGTTGCCGCCCAGGCTCCGGTGCCGCAAACATCGACTGAGCTCCCCGAAACTGGTGCGAGCATCATGACTGCGGCGGCCGCAACCGTCCTCACGACGGTCGGTGCGGCGCTTGCGGCGATTAGTCGCCGATCGCTCTGACGCTCAAGCCGATCAGCGATTGTCGATCGCTACGTAGCCACGCTCTTCCGGGCCGGTATACCATTGGCGGGGTCGTGAGATCTTCTGATCCTTGTCGGTCAGCAGTTCCTGCCAGTGTGCCAGCCATCCGGCGGTACGCGGGATCGCGAACAGCACGGTGAACATGTCGACCGGAAAGCCCATTGCCTGGTAGATCAGGCCCGAGTAGAAGTCGACGTTTGGGTACAGCTTGCGGTCGGCGAAATACGGGTCCTTGAGGGCGACGTCTTCCAGGGCGAGGGCGATGTCGAGTAGCGGGTTCTTGCCGGTCACTTCGAATACGTCGTACGCCGTATTCTTGATGATCGTGGCCCGCGGGTCATAGTGCTTGTACACCCGGTGACCGAACCCCATCAGGCGTCCGTCGCCGCCCTTGACGGCTTCGATGAATGCTGGCACATTCTCGATCGACCCGATCTCGGTCAACATCCGCACGACGGCTTCGTTGGCACCGCCGTGTAGCGGACCGTAGAGCGCGCTCGCCGCCGATGCTGCCGATGAATAGGGGTCAGCGTGGCTTGAACCAACGACTCGCATCGCCGTGGTGCCGCAGTTCTGTTCGTGGTCGGCGTGGAGGATGAACAACACATCCATCGCACGTTCGAGTACCGGGTTGATCTCGTACTCGCTGCCGACTTTCCACATCATCGACAAGAAGTTGCCGGGGAACGAAAGGTCATTGTTCGGGTAGTTGAACGGCTGTCCAATCGAGAACCGGTAACACATTGCCGCCAGCGTCGGAGTCTTGGCGATCAGGCGCAAGATCTGCTTACTGCGGCTAGCCGGGTCATGGATCTCTTTGGCGTCGTCATAGAACGTGCCGAGTGCTGCCAGCGCCGAGACGAACATCCCCATCGGGTGGGCGTCGTAGTGAAACCCATCGACGAAGCGCTTGCGCATGTTTTCGTGGATGAAGGTGTGATGCGTGACGTCGAAGGTCCACTGATCGAGTTCGACCTGATTTGGCAGGTCGCCGTGGATCAATAGGTAGGCCACTTCAAGAAACGTCGAGTGTTCGGCGAGTTGTTCGATGGGGTACCCGCGGTAGCGAAGCACTCCGCTGTCACCATCGAGGAAGGTGATGTCTGACCTGCACGCGGCGGTCGACATGTATGACGGGTCGTACATGAACAGCGAAGGATCGAGCTGTCGAATGGCGCTTGCCGGAAACACGCCTCCCGTGATCGGAACGGTGACCGTTTTACCGGTCCGGTCGTCGGTGATAGTGATGGTTTCGGGCACGTTTGCTTCCTTCGTGTCACGGTCCTACGGATGGGGCTTACTCCCCGCTCGTCAACCTACCGTTCTGAAGCGTGATGCCTCTAACGAGGGAGCGGCCAAAGCGAAGCGGAGGCCAGTCCGGACCACTCAATCCCCGAACCAGACGACCACTCAATCCCCGAACCAGACGACCACTCAATCCCCGAACCAGACGAGGTCGCACCCGCCGAGGGAAGCGCCAGCGACGAGGCGGATGGAGGGAGCGGCCAAAGCGAAGCGGAGGCCAGTCCGGACCACTCAATCCCCGAACCAGCCGAGGTCGCACCCGCCGAGGGAAGCGCCAGCGACGAGGCGGATGGAGGGAGCGGCCAAAGCGAAGCGGAGGCCAGTCCCGACCACTTATAGAGGCGTGTTGCCGTGTTTTCTTTTGGGGATTTGTTCGCGTTTGTCTTCGAGCATGTGGAGTGCGGCGGCGATTTCTCGGCGGGTTTCGGCGGGATCGATGACCGCGTCGACGTAACCGCGTTCGGCCGCCACGTACGGATTCAACAGTCGTTCGGAGTAGTCGGCTTCGAAGGCGGCACGCTCCTCGTCGGTGGCGCGTCGTTGCAGGATCGCGGCGGCCTGACCGGCACCCATCACGGCCAGTTCCGCCCACGGCCAGGCAAGGCACACATCGTTGCCCATCTTCTTTGAGTCCATGACGATGTAGGCACCGCCATAACTCTTGCGCAGGATCACACAGATCCTCGGCACCGTTGCTCGCCCGTAGGCGTACACCAACTGAGCCCCGTGGCGGATCATGCCACGCCATTCGAGATCCTTGCCGGGATAGAAGCCGGGCGTGTCAACCAGCGTGATAATCGGGAGGTTGAAGGCGTCGCAAAACGAGACGAACCGAGCCGCCTTCTGAGACGCTGGGATGTCGAGTGTGCCGGCCAGATTCATCGGCTGGTTGGCGACGATGCCGACCGGCCTCCCGCCTACGGTGGCGAAGGCGGTGACCACGTTTCCAGCCCACCGGGCTCGGATCTCGAGCAGCGAATCTTCATCAACAATTGCTGCGGCCACCTTGCGGACGTCGTAACTTCCGGTCGAGGTTTCCGGAATCAACTCGCCGGCTTCTGGGCAGAGTCGGTCGACGGGGTCGCTGTTTGGCCATCGGGGGGGATCTTGATCGACGTGACTCGGGAGATAGCCGAGCAACTCCTCGACAAGGTCGGCTCCGGCCTGGCGATTCGGAACGACGGCAATCGGGAGACCGGCGTGGCGTTCGAGACTGTCGGGGCTTCCCAACTCGTCCTTACTGATGTCGATTCCAGTGAACTGGCGGACCATGACCGGTCCGTTGACGAACGCGTAACCGGTTGACGTGACGATCGTGAAATCCATCAAACCGAGGAGCAGTGCAGGGCCGGAGACTGCTGGGCCGTCAAGGATCGCAAACGTTGGCACCACGCCAGAGCATTTTGTGAGTGCACGGGCAACGCGACCCCAACCGTCGAGTGCCGCAATTCCCTCGTTGATGTCGGCTCCGGCACTGCTGATCACTGCGATGAAAGGGAGACCTTCCTCATAGGCAGTGCGGGCGCCGGCCTCCATCGTCTGCGTCATCAACCGCGTGAGGGGAGCGGCTTCCACGTTCTCGTCGAACTCGACCCAGACGACGCGGCGGTCACCGAGCATTCGGACGCGTGCATTGATCGGCCCGGGAAGTCGGGCGACCAGGTCAAGTTCGTCGAGCGCCATTGGAAGCGAGGTTAGACGGCTCGGTGCAATGGGAAGGCTTCCGACCCGAGATGTACTCCAGGTTGTTCGGTGGCGTAGGTCTCGACGACCTGCATCAGAATGGCTGCCACGGCCGTGGTTGCGGCGCTCGGTGCGGGACGTCGTCGGCGAACCAAGGCAACGACGCGGCGGGGGAGTTCTGGCACGGCAACGCGGCGAAAGTTGCCTTCGATCTGTTTCGGCGCGGCGGTTGCCGGAACGATTGCTGCTCCGTATCCATCAAACGCCAGCGACGCCAGCAATCGCACCCCGTCGATTTCGGCTTGCGCTCGCAGGGTCACGCCGGCGCTGGCTGCCGCCCGATCGAGCACCCGTCGGAGGGCGGCACCTTTCGGGGGGAGCAGGAGTGGATACTCCCCCAGTTCCTTGAGCGACATGATTTCCCGGGTGGCAAGCGGGTGCGAGCTGTGGACGAGGAGTAGCAGATCTTCCGCAAACAGTGGTTCGACGACGAGCTCGGGGTCATCGATCGGGAGGTGAATGATTGCCGCGTTGAGCTGGCCCGACAGCACGCCAGGGACGATCGTGGTGGTGCTGCCCTCACTGACAATCGGATGAACTCGCGGATGTTGGCGTTCGACAGCGCCCAGAAGTTGCGGCATCAGCCAGCGGGCTGTCGTTCCGATCACGCCGATCCGGGCGTCGCCCGAGACGTCGTCATCGAGTGAGGCGATGTCTGCGGCGATGTCGTCGATTTCGTGCAACACTCGTCGTGCCCGTTCGACGACGCGTTCGCCCTCGTCGGTCAGCCCGCCGTTCGTCCGGTCGACGAGCACGACACCGAGTTCACGTTCCAACTTCGACACGTGCCCGGAAACGTTGGATTGCACGGTGTACAGGGCGCGTGCCGCTGATGAAAACGTGCCGTGATCAGCCACGGCGACGATGGCGGCAAGTTGTCGAACGTCCATATGATTCCCGTGTCGTCGGAATGCAACAAGGGGTCCTTGTGACCGTCGTCACGCTATCACTAAAAGTGATAGTAGATATCATCAAGTTCTACTTGCGAGATGCACATGCGAACGTGCATACTTTCACAAGTAAGTCCGAAGCGAGTACACCCCCCAAGTACCGCATCGATGGAATCCCGGAAATCGGTCCCCCACCGATGGGATTCCAAGGTTGAGACGCCCCGATCCCCCATCGGGGCGTTTCCCGTTTTTCGACTCCGTGGCGGCCCTTCTGACCAGTTGTCGTAGTCTGCCGGGTGTGACCAAGAGCGAGAAATCTTCTGGTGCAAATGGTGCAGCATTCTTCGACCTTGATCGAACCCTGCTGCGAGGTGCCAGCGGTGAGGTGTTCGCTGACGCCATGCGTGCGGCCGGCCTGGTGACCCGCAACATTCCCGGTGAGAAGTTGTTGTTTGGGTTGTTCAACACGATTGGGGAGACACTGCCGTCGATAGCGATTGCCCGTCAGGGGGTAAGTTTGGCCAAGGGCCGCTCACGTGCCGCGGTGCAGATGGCGTCTGACGGCGTCGCCCAACGGTTGGTCTCGATGGTGCAGCCGTTTGCTGCGTCGGTGTTCGCGATGCATCGTGAGGCCGGGCGTCCGATCGTGCTTGCCACCACGTCGCCGTACGATCTCGTGAAGCCGTTCGCCGACCTACTCGGCCTCGACGATGTGATTGCCACCAGATACGGCGTCGAGGACGACGGTGACACCTACGACGGCTCGTTGATCGGGCCGTTTGTTTGGTCGTCGGGCAAGCTGGAAGCGGTGCGCGAGTGGGCCGAACGGCGTGGCATCGATCTGGCTGAGAGCTTCGCCTATTCCGACAGTTTCTACGACACGCCGTTGCTCGCAGCAGTTGGCAACCCGGTTGTTGTCAACCCGGACCCGCGAATGGTGTTCATGGCGGCGGCTCGCCGCTGGCCAACGCTCAATCTTGACGTGTCGCCTGGCGTGCGCAAGCTTCCGGTCGTCGGACTCGAGTTCCAGAAGCTACTGATGATGATTACTCGGCCGGCCACGATGCCGTTCGCCCATTTCCACATCGATGGCGTCGAGAACATTCCGGCACAGGGGCCGGTGATCATCGTTGGTAACCATCGGTCATACTTCGACCCGATGGTGATTTCCATGGTGATCGCCAAGACCGGTCGCACGATCCGCTTTCTCGGCAAGAAGGAAGTTTTCGATATTCCGGTCGTCGGTCAACTCTCGGCGGCGATCGGCGGAATTCGTGTCGACCGCGGCACCGGGTCCGACGGCCCACTCGAAGCAGCTGCTGCTGCCTTGCGTGGCGGCGAGATGGTCGGACTGATGCCGCAGGGCACGATCCCGCGCGGACCGGCATTCTTCGACCCTGAACTGAAGGGCCGCTGGGGTGCTGCCCGTCTGGCCGAGATGACTGGCGCGCCGATCGTCCCGATTGGTATCTGGGGTAGCGAGAAGGTCTGGCCGCGTTCTTCACGCGTACCCAAAGTGTTCAACCTCACTGACGCTCCGCATGTGACGGCGACTGTAGGAAAACCGATCGAACTGAGACACAAGAGCCTCGACGCAGACACCAAACGAATCATGAAGGCGATCACCAAACTGCTCCCGCCCGAAGCCCGACAGCAGCACAAGCCGACCGCCGAAGAACTTGCCGCCACGTATCCGCCCGGGTACAAAGGCGACCCCGGCAAAGAAAAGGCGCGACGGCCAGGCAAAGACTGACCGACGGGCGTAGCGGTCAGTCGCCGGTGTGAAATCGGTCATTTCAGGAAATACCGATGGATACCGATGAGACTACGCGACTATTCTTGTCTGAGGAGCTTGACATGAGTACGGCATTGTCATCAGGGGATCGCGGCATCGGACGTACCTTCGCGTCCTTGTGGCGTCGTCGCTATGGCGGCCAACTCATCTTTGAGATCGGCCTTTGCGCAGCCCTGTTGATCGCGTATCGGGAGATTCGGACGGTCAACCGCACCGATTTGGGTGCCGCGTTTGCCAATGCTCGCGACGTGGTTCGATTCGAAGGCTGGCTGGGCATGCCGTTCGAGGACAACATCCAACGCTGGCTCCTCGATCACGAAACGATCGTCAAGCTGCTCAACCACTACTACATCTGGTTCCATTTTCCAGTTGCCATAGGTTTGCTGTTGTGGCTGTATGTGAAGCATCCCGAACGGCACCGGGGTGTACGCAATCTGATGGTTTTCACCACGTTCGCTGCCCTGATTATCCATCTGCTGTTTCCGCTCGCCCCGCCGCGCATGATGGACGGCTTCGTCGACACGATGCGTCAGTACGGGCCGAGCATTTACGGCGAAAACGCCCTCGACGGTGCCGCTAACCAGATCGCCGCGATGCCGTCTCTGCATTTCGCTTGGGCGATGATCGAGGCGATCGCGATCATCGACGTACTCAAGTCACGTTGGCGATGGGCCGCATTGCTGCACCCGATCCTGATGACGCTCTCGATCATCGGGACGGCGAACCACTGGTGGATCGATGCTGCTGCCGCCGGACTACTGGTGCTCGGCGCAATCAGCGCCTGGCGAGTGATCAACAAGCTATTACCTGAGCGTCGGTGGCTCTGGAATCAGATGAGATTCCAGACCGAATCGGAGGCCGGAATCGAACAGATGGAATCGCATGCCAACGATTCAACCGAAGGCCGTTCCCCCGAACGTGTCGACTGACGCGAACGACGCAACCTCTCCTCGCCGCAACTTGGTTGGCTGGTGAATCGGGTAACCCAGAAAGATCGTGGCCGCTAAGGCGTGATATGGGGGCAAATTCAAGATGCCACCGGCTTGCGGCTCGGTTCGTGACAAGAACGTGGTAATCACCCCACCGAGGCGGCGGGAGCGAGCTGCCAGCATGATGTTCCAGCAGAACGGGTAAACCGACGCACCGGGAACGATCGCCGCTCTCGGAAGTTCGTGATCGGAGGCAACGATCAGCCGCAGATCAGCGGCGACCACCAGCACGACGGGAATCGTGTCGATCTGGTCGAGAAGCGGGTTTGGTGCCTCAGCGATGTTGGCCGGAGGTTGATAGTCGATCGAGTTGAACGGCACCGTGCCCTCGCGTGTGGCAGCCACGTATTCGTCCCACGTGGGTCGCATCAGGTCAGCGAGTTGTCGCCGGATCGCCCGATCGTTGATCACGGCGACGCGCCACGGTTGACGGTTCCCGCCCGATGGGGCGAACCGGGCGTCGTCAAGAATCTCGGCGAGGATCTCGACGGGTACTGGCTCGTCGCGGAATTGGCGCACCGAGCCAGTCGTCCGGAGGGCCTCCCGAAGCTCCACAACCGGCGACCCTACTCCGGTTGTTACAGATGGTGTCAGACACCGTCTGTAACAAGTCAGGCGTCGCCCGCGGCGACCTTCTGGCGGACGATGTTCAATGCCGAACCGGCCTTGAACCATTCGACCTGCTCGTCGCTATACGTGTGTACCGCTTCGAAGTCGACAGTGGTGCCGTCAGGCTTGACGATCTGGCAGCGGACATTGCGACCAGGCGCGGGCGGCAGGTCGAGCACGCTGATCCGGTCGCTCTCGTCGATAAGGTCGTACGTGTCGGGATCAGCGAACGTGAGCGGAACGAGACCCTGCTTCTTTGCGTTCGTCTCGTGAATCCGGGCAAACGAGCGGGCCAGGATCACCACACCATTGCGGAACCGCGGCTCCATCGCGGCGTGCTCGCGTGACGATCCTTCGCCGTAATTCCTATCGCCAATCGCCACCCATCGGATGCCCGCCTCGTGGTAGCGCTTGGCGATTTCCGGGTAGGGACGGGTCTCGCCATCGGTGACGTCGATGCCGGTGCCGGATTCGCCGGTGTAGGCGTTCACGGCGCCGGCGAACAGGTTGCCGGAAATATTCTCGAGGTGACCGCGAAACTTCAACCACGGGCCGGCCGCCGAGATGTGGTCGGTCGTGCACTTGCCCTGTGCCTTCATCAATACGGGAAGCCCGATGTAGTTGTTGCCATCCCAAGGAATGAACGGATCGAGCAGTTGCAGGCG
The DNA here is from genome assembly GCA_031416375.1 of Ilumatobacteraceae bacterium. Taxonomy (GTDB): domain Bacteria; phylum Actinomycetota; class Acidimicrobiia; order Acidimicrobiales; family Ilumatobacteraceae; genus Ilumatobacter. The sequence continues at coordinate 1,966 of JANOTN010000345.1, read as the reverse complement.
ATCGCTGGTCGGGTTGACGATCACTTCGACGCCGCCCGAGTTGGTCGGGGGAGCGGTGAACGTGTTTTCGCCCGGGTCATAGCCAGCGTCGGGGAGGACTTGGCCGACGGGCGCTTCGAGGCGTACCTCGGTGCCGTCCGGGGCGGTGATCGTGTCGATCGTCGGGTCGAAATCGAGACGACCTGAGAGCGCGATCGCCATCACTGTGTCGGGTGAGGTGACGAACGACAGCGTGTTTGCTGAGCCGTCGTTGCGCTTTGGGAAGTTGCGGTTGAACGAGTTGACGATCGTGTTTGGTCGGCCGGTCACTGACGCTGGGCGGCTCCACTGACCGATGCACGGGCCGCAGGCGTTGGCGAGCACGGTGGCTCCGACGGCTTCGAGGTCGGCCAGCAGACCGTCGCGTTCGATCGTCGCCCGAGTCTGCTCGGAGCCAGGCGTGATCAACAGGTCGGTCTTGGCGATGATCCCGTGAGCGGCTGCCTGACGAGCAATCGAGGCGGCACGGGTGATGTCCTCATAGGACGAGTTGGTGCACGACCCGATCAGGGCTGCCGAGACCTCAAGCGGCCAGTCGTTGTCGCGGGCTGCGGCGCCGACACCCGCAGCACCGACCTTGTGGGCGCGGTCGGGGGAGTGCGGGCCGTTGATCAGCGGCTTGAGTTCGTCGAGGTTGATTTCGAGCAGTTGGTCGTAGAGCGCATCCTCGTCGGGCCGCAGGTCGTCTGCGACCGTGTCGGCGGCGCTGGCGATTGCTTCGCGTCCGGTCGCCTTGAGATACTGCGACATGTTTTCGTCGTACGGGAACAACGAGGTCGTGGCACCAATTTCGGCACCCATGTTGCAGATCGTTGCCTTGCCGGTTGCGGAAATCGAGTCAGCACCTGGGCCGTGGTATTCGACGATTGCGCCCGTGCCACCTTCGACCGTGAGCTGGCGAGCGACCTCAAGGATCACGTCCTTCGGGCTTGACCAGCCCGACAACGTGCCAGTCAAACGGATACCGATCACCTTCGGCCAGCGCACGTTCCACGGGAACCCGGTCATCACGTCAACGGCATCGGCGCCACCGACACCGATTGCCACCATCCCGAGCCCGCCAGCATTGGGGGTGTGGCTGTCGGTGCCGATCATCATCCCACCAGGGAAGGCGTAGTTCTCCAAGACGACCTGGTGAATGATGCCTGAACCCGGACCCCAGAAGCCGATCTGATACTTGGCCGACACGCTCTTGAGGAAGTCGTAAACCTCACGGTTGGTGTCGATCGCTACGCCGAGGTCAATCAGTGCACCGACCTTGGCCTGGATCAGGTGATCGCAGTGCACAGTCGACGGAACGGCTACTTCAGGCAACCCGGCGGTCATGAACTGGAGTAGCGCCATCTGGGCGGTGGCATCTTGCATGGCGACGCGGTCAGGGTGGAAGTCGGCGTAGCTGCCGCCACGCTCTAACTCCTGTCCGCCCGGGTCGGAGAGGTGGTTGATCAATGTTTTCTCAGCCAGTGTGAGAGGCCGCCCAAGACGTTTTCGGCCGAGTTCGACGTTGCCAGGAAGGGTGGCGTACACGCCGTCGACGAGTTCGATGGGGGTGGTGGCACTCACGGTCATGTAGACAACTATAATACAAGTTCGTGGAAACCTCCAACCCCCTTCGCAACTGTCTGCTCATAGCCGTCGGTGGCCTGGTATCCCGCAGACAGAATGAGGGGTTGGGGTGAGGTCGATCCGATATCAGGAGATTGCCGATCAGCTTCGTCGCCGGGCGCGAGGGTCCGTCGCCGGATCGGTATTGCCGAGTGAAGCTGACCTTTCCAAGGAGTTTGGAGCCAGTCGGGTTACTGTTCGCCGGGCGCTCGACACAGTTCGTGACGAGGGTTTGATTGCTTCGCGACAAGGGTTCGGTTGGTTCGTGGCGACCGCACCGTTCCGTCAGAGTCTCGAGCGGCTCGGTACGATCGAAGCCCAG
>JANOTN010000344.1:0-5769 GCA_031416375.1 Ilumatobacteraceae bacterium | reverse complement strand
TGCGTGGTCCACACTTTCTGGCCGTTGATCACCCATTCGTCACCATCGAGTTCGGCGGTCGTCTTGAGGCTGGCCAGATCGGAACCTGAATTGGGCTCAGAGAAACCCTGGCACCAACGAATCTGACCCTTCAAGATTCCGGGTAGGAAGTGCTGCTTCTGCTCCTCGGTGCCCCATTGCAGGATCGTCGGACCGACCAGCGTGTCACCGAAGAAATCGCCACGCATCGGAGCTTTCGCCCGGGCAAACTCCTCGGACAGCACGACTCCTTGCATCGTCGTGAGGCCCTTTCCGCCGTACTCCTTCGGCCAGGTGGCGCAAATCCAGCCTCCCTCGAACAGCTTGTTCGGCCACTCGACATTGAACCGTTTGCGGTCTTCGTCAGCCAGTTCGAAGCCGTCGTCGAACCAGCCGGCGGGCAGGTTCTGCTCCAGCCAGGAACGGATCTCACCACGGAATTGCTCGGCCTCAGCGGAGTACGTCAGGTCCATGTCGACAGTCTGCCGCGCGACTTGACCCGCCGGTCAAGTCGGAGCAAACGAAGCGTTTACAGTCCGTTCACGCACCGCATACCCGCGTGTCACGCGGGCGGTGTTCTCTGGACCACGTGACACGGCCCGCTCCCGCGAATACCATCACAAATCCCCCGGTTGATGATGCTCACCCCCTCGAGTCTCTGACACCGCAGGAGCGGGCCGTGTTCCAAGTCCTCGAACGTCACGCCGGTCGCGTGGTCAGCCGCGCCGAACTCGCCCGCCATGCAGGCATCGCTGACCTCAGCGATCGACGCTGCGATTCGCTGATCGTCGGCATTCGCCGCACGATTGGTGCTGACCGTGTGCTCACCGTTCGACGCCGCGGCTGGATGCTGGTCGCCTAACGCTTCATCACATACAACTCCGTCGTGAGCCCTCGGGTGCCGCCGTGTGCTTGCGGCGGCATCGTCGCGTCCCGAACGCTGTCGGTTCTGACCGGTCGCACCAACTGGCCACGCGATCGAAACATTCGGGCGATGTCAGCGAAATCTGGGCTTCCTACAGTTCGCCACGTTCCGCCCCGGCAACGGCGCCGACGGACGCCCCTACCTATCCCGTCCAACTCTCAGGAGGAATACCGTGCGCAAGAAAGCGCTACGAATTGTCGGTGCCACCGCAGCGGCAATAGGACTGATGTCCATATTGCCGTCGGTCGTCCATGCTCAAGATCCCGACCCAGTCATCGTGCTCGGCCAACAAATCAACTTGCTCTGGATCATCATCGGCGCAGCGCTGGTGATCTTTATGCAGGCCGGCTTCGCACTCGTCGAAACCGGCTTTTGTCGTGCCAAGCACGCCACCCACGTGGTATCGACGAACTTCGCCGTCTTCGGGCTCGGTTTCATCGGCTTCTTCCTCGTCGGCTTCCCGCTCGCCTTCGGCGGCTTCAGCTACGGCACCGCCGCCGATTCATGGTCGTTCGGTCTGTATGAAGCAGTCGGCGGACCGCTGATCGGGAGCGGCAACAAGGTGTTCCTGTGGGAGGGAGGCTGGGCGCTCTCCGGAGACGGCATCACCGCTCCGCTGATCGGCTTCTTCCTCTACATGGTCGCGTTCATGGACACAGTCGCCACGATCCCAACCGGATCGATGGCCGAGCGTTGGAAATGGGGCAGCTTCACCATCTGGGGTCTGTTCTGTGGTGCCATTTATTACCCACTGTTCGCGGCGTGGACGTGGGGCGGCGGCTGGCTCGGCAAAGTATGGGACACGATGGGTCTCGGTGTCGGATACGTCGACTTCGCCGGCTCCGGTGTCGTCCACGCCGTCGGTGGCGTGGCAGCACTCGCCGGCGCGATGGTGCTCGGACCCCGCATCGGCAAGTTCGACAAGGACGGCAACCCGCGGGCGATGCCGGGCCACCACATCCCAATGGCGATGCTCGGTACGTTCATCCTGCTGTTCGGCTGGTTCGGCTTCAACGCCGCTTCAACATTCGCCGCTACAGACGTGCAGTTTGCCGTCGTCGCCACCAACACGGCGCTCTCCGGTGCCTTCGGCGCAATCACAGCGATGTTGTGGATCACCAAGCGGACGGGCAAGCCGGACCCCGGCATGATGGCCAACGGCATGCTTGCCGGGCTCGTGGCGATCACAGCCCCGTGCGCATTCATCGCCCCGTGGGCGGCGGCCGTAATCGGCGTCGTCGCAGGCGTGCTCGTGATCGAGTCGGTGTTCTTCGTGGAACGCAAGCTGAAGATCGACGACCCGGTCGGCGCCATCTCGGTTCACGGCGTCAACGGGATCTTCGGCGTGCTCGCTGTCGGTATCTTCGCCAACGGCAGCTACGGCAACGGTTGGAACGGTGCGCTCGACGACGACGGCACCGCGATCCCGCTCGAAGGCATCATCAAGGGCGAGTGGGGCCAGTTCGGTGCCCAGTTGTTGGGTGCCGTCGTGATCTGCACCGTCATCTTCGCTGTCGCCTACGGCTTCTTCAAGGGCCAAGACATGATCTCCAAGAAGATGGGCAAGGGCGGCATCCGCTCTGCCGAGGAAGACGAAATCGTTGGCCTTGACCTGCCCGAAATGGGCGTACAGGCCTACCCCGAGTTCGTGAAGAACTGAGAAGGAAGCGAAACCATGAAACTCATCACAGCAATCATCAAACCGTTCAAACTCGACGACGTGAAAGACGCCCTCAAAGCGGCTGGGATCGCCGGCATGACCGTCACTGAAGTCCGAGGTTTCGGGCGTCAGGGTGGCCATACCGAGACCTACCGGGGGGCGGAGTACAAGATCGACTTCGTGCCAAAGGTCAGTCTCGATCTGGTCGTCGACGATGCGATCGTCGACATGGTCGTTGAGACGATCACGAAAGCTGCTACGACCGGCAAGATCGGTGACGGCAAAATCTGGATCACCGACGTTGAACGACTCGTACGTATCCGCACCGGCGAGGAAGGTTCCGACGCAGCGTAAATAGCCGTACTTGTGGTCGGGACTGGCCTCCGCTTCGCTTTGGCTGCTCCCTCCGTGCGACTCGTCGCTGGCGCTTCCCTCGTCGCCGGGCTTGAACTAGCGGCCTGTGCGGGGGCGGCCGGCACCGGTACCCGCGTTGCGGGGGTTGTTGCCTCGGTAGCCGCCACCGCTTGGCTTGCGGGCACCAGCGCCTGCACCGCCACCACCTGAGCGCGGGAATGAAGTTCTGGACTGCTCGTCCCGGCGGAACTCGCCGTCACGGTCGCTGCGCTCCGGGCGCGGGGTTCCGTCGAGACGCGGCTGGCCGCTGCGCGGCGGGCGACCATGCTGCTTGCGGGGCCGATTGGCACCGCCACCATTTCGATCAGAACCGGCGTCAATATGTCGCGTTGGCGCAGCAGCGTTGAGCTGACGATCACCGGCGAGCGTTGCTTCCGGAAGATTTCTAATGTCTGGCTCAGTGAACGGCTGATCGAGACCGATGTCGCGCTGCATCTTGCGAGCATCCTTGACCTGATCATTGCTGATCAACGACACGACCAAACCGGATTCACCGGCGCGAGCGGTGCGCCCTGAACGGTGCACATAGGCCTTGTGATCTTCCGGCGGGTCGAAGTGGATCACCGAGTTGACGCCGTGGACGTGGATACCGCGGGCAGCAACATCAGTGGCGACGAGGGCGTGAACACGACCCTTCGTGAAATCCTCGAGCGCCTTGTTGCGCTGACCTTGGCTACGGCCACCGTGAATCGGGGCGGTCAGGACACCAGAGGCGGCGAGCTGCTTGGCAAGCCGATCAGCGCCGTGACGGGTGCGGGTAAAGATGATCGACGGCCAAGAGGCTTGCACGATCGAAGCCGTCACGGTGGTGCGGCCCGTCTTGTCGACCTTCCAGAATCGGTGTTCGGCAGCCTTGATGTCAGGGGTTGATTCGCCGACCTCATGACGCACCGGGTCGGTCTGGTACTCCTTGGTGAGCTTGGCGATGTCGCCGTCAAGCGTCGCTGAGAACAGCACGGTCTGACGGTTCTTGGCAGTGCGATCGAGCAACCGACGAACCGACGGCATAAAGCCCATGTCGGCCATTCGGTCAGCCTCGTCGAGGACAACAATGCTGACGTCTGAGAGGTTGACGTCTCGACGCTCAATCAGGTCTTCGAGTCGTCCGGGACAGGCAACGAGGATGTCGATGCCCCGCTTCAGGGCGTTGAGCTGCGGCCCGTAGCCGACACCGCCATAGACAGCGTCGATACGGAGACGCCCGCCGAAGCCGCGCAGTTCGTTCGTGATTTGCTCAGCCAGCTCGCGGGTTGGGGCGAGGATGAGTGCCTTCGGGCGACCTGGGGCTGCCCGACCAGCGGCGCTGACGGTAGCGACCATCGGCACACCAAAGGCGAGAGTCTTGCCAGAGCCGGTCGGCGCACGACCGCACACGTCACGACCGGACATTACGTCGGCAATCGTGACGGCTTGGATCTCGAATGGCTCGATGATGCCGCGCTGTTCAAGCGCTCGGCAGATGAAGTCAGGGACGCCAAGAGAGGCGAACGTGATGGTGGTAACAGTTGACATGTAGTCACTTTCCGGCCCAGCGCAGCGCGCTGGACTGTTAGGGGTTCGGGGGCTTTAGGTTGTGCTGGGTAATGCCCAGCGGTTGGTTCACGATGACAAGAAGAACCAACGCCCGTCTGCGAACCCACCGTGCCCAACCTGCGATTTGCTGCTGGTTGGCACGGAGTGAGCGCCCACCGTAACCGAACGTTTGCGCGATTGCTACAGCACGCACCGTGACAGACGTCATATAGATCACGGATTTCACATGGTCCGTTCATATTCCCGAAACAAACCGTGTTTAGCTTCGTCGCTTATGGACACTGGGAACACCGCCTGGGTGCTGATTTCATCGGCACTCATTCTCTTCATGACCCCCGGCCTCGCGTTCTTCTACGCAGGGATGGTCAGGTCTCGACATGTGCTCGGGATGTTGATGCAAAACGTCTTTGCGATGGGCATCATCAGTGTGATCTGGGCTGCGGTGGGTTTCACGCTCGCATTCGGCGGAACCGGGAACATCATCGGCAATCTCGACTTCGCTTTCCTGTACGACGTCACCAAACTCGACGGCGACATCCCAGGGATGGCATTCGTGGCCTTTCAAATGATGTTCGCTGTGATTACGCCTGCACTGATCACAGGCGCAACGGCTGATCGTCTGAAGTTCGCCGGATTCGCCGTGTTCATCGCGATTTGGTCACTGATTGTGTACGTGCCGGTCGCTCGCTGGGTGTTCAACCCGAACGGTTGGATCTGGGAGATGGGAGCGCTCGACTTCGCCGGCGGCGCAGCGATCCACATCAATGCGGGTATTGCCGCTTTGGCGGTAGTTGCTGTGATCGGCAATCGACGCGGTCACGGTGACGAGCCGATGCCGCCGCACAACTTGCCGTTCACCGTGCTCGGTACCGGCATCTTGTGGTTCGGCTGGATCGGATTCAACGCCGGTTCAGCGCTCGCCGCCAACGGCCTCGCCGCCCAAGCGCTCGTCAACACCCACCTCGCGGCGGCGGCAGGCATGCTCGGATGGTTATTGATGGAGAAGATCAAGGCCGGCCACGCCACGACGCTGGGTGCCTGTTCGGGTGCCGTCGCCGGTCTCGTGGCGATCACACCATGCGCCGGCTACGTGGGTGACGCTTCGCCGTTGGTGATCGGTCTCGCCGCCGGCATCGTCTGCTACCTGGCGCTGAGCCTGAAGTCAAAGCTGCGACTCGACGACAGCCTTGACGTGATCGCCGTTCACCTCGTCGGCGGT
>JANOTN010000343.1:0-11751 GCA_031416375.1 Ilumatobacteraceae bacterium | reverse complement strand
GCTCGGCGTTGTGTCCCAAGAGTTGCAGGATCCGACCGGTACCCGTTCCGACATCGAGTACCGACTTGTACGCGCTCGTTCCGATTGCGTCGAGGATCGCCTGCTCGACGGTGGCGTCGGAGGCATGCAGCGACCGCTCCTGATCCCAGCGGGGTGCAATCCCGGCGAAGTATTCCTGAGCGCTGGCGGTACGGCCGCTGCGCACGAATGTGAGCCGGTCAAGATCTGCGGCGAGCACCGTGTCGTGTTTGTCGGTGAGCGCCAGCACGTCGGACACGAGTTCACCGATGGGACCGTTCGGGGGGAGATCGAAGAACGCCCACGTTCCCTCGCGGTGCTTATCGACGACGCCGGCGTCGGCGAGCAGCTTGAGGTGCCGTGAAATGCGCGGCTGCGACTGACCCAAGATGACGGTCAGTTCGGTGACGGTGAGTTCGCCGTGGTGCAAAAGGGCCACGATCCGCAGTCGCGTCTCCTCCCCGATTGCTCGGAGGACATCCAACATCGCCAACGACGAGAGACTCATAGGTGTCACTATATAAAGATATCTACATACACGCAATCAATTTCTCACCTCGCAAGGTGGAAGCTGAGTACCAGCACGCCGTTTGTTCGCCGGTCGGTGTTTCGGCGGAGTTGACCGAAGTTCGAGAGCCACGAATTGGTTCGCTCGACCGGCCAACGTAGACCCATCGGCTGGTTCTTTTTGGGTTCCACAGATTTGCGTTTGCGTTTCTTGGCGATCACCGCGTCGTCGATCCCGCGTTCGCCGAGACGTTGGCGTGTGACCATGCTGTCGTAGCCGCGGTCAAGCCACAGGGTGTCGATCTCGGCCAGCAGACCGCGCCCGGCAGCATCATCGAGGGTCGGTGAGGATCGACCATTTCCATCCGAGCTTGCCCCGATCGGTCGGGTTCGGACCGGTTCCCTCACCGCCACCAGGGGCTTTGTGCAAACTGCCGTCAACGGCGACGTCGGACAGATCAAGCCCGATGATCCGGTCGTACCCGCCGATCGCTTCGTCGGCGAGCTTGTCGAACACCCCAGCGGCGATCCACTCGTCACGCCGTGCCCGCACCGTCGTGTCGGAAACCTCGCCACCACAAAGCCGTTCGGCGTCTTCCCACGAGCACCCGGTCGCCAACCGGACGACGATCACCGCGAAGCATGCACGGTCCGATTTGCGTTGACGGTGACATCCGAGCGGATGCGTGTTCACCCTCACCGGGATCAACGGTTCGACTGTCCGCCAGATCACGTCCACAACTGGTCAGACACCATTTTCCCAATTCGCGCGGCCTCTTATTGGCGGTAGACCTCGGCCCAGTTGTCAGGGACTTTGGTGGGGTCGCCGTGGGCTGCGGCCAACGCCCTCATGTACGGGTCCCGACGTAGGGATGTGAAGTTGACCGGTTTTGGGACGGTTGGCGTGGGCACGACCCAGTCTTTGCGTTCGAGCTCAAGTTGTTCGGTTTGTCGTTGGTGGTGCTGGTCGGATTCGGCGCGTCGTTGTTTCAGCGCGTTTGGGTGGGCCCAGTCGATCCATCTCGGTCGCAATCGTTCACCCGAAGGATGTTCGTACTTTCCGTCAGGTTGGGCTGGTGACCCGGTCGGCGGTGTTGGCGTGGGATGTTGGACAAGCGGCCTGCCGTGCTGATCTGCGAACAACAGCCCGCCAGGGCTGTCGGCGTTGCCGGAAATTCGGAGCAGGCCTTGGTGGTGCTTGCGATGATCTGCCGGGCAAATGCTGGCCATATTCCACGTTTCGGTCGGGCCGCCGTCAACCCAGTGGATGACGTGATGAAGATCGACTCGCTTGTTGCCGCAACCGGGTACCCGGCACCCCTGATCGCGGTGCCCAATGATTTGACGCATCCGATCCGGCACGGTGCGAGTCGCCAGGCCGACACCAAACGGGATGTTGTCGCGTTCCCACACTGGTTGGATGTGTGCGTCGCACAATAAGTAATCGCGAATCGCGTCCGGCAACACAACACCGTTCGTGAACTGGGTGACACCCTTGTCGGTTCCGATGTGGATGTAGGTCTTGAATCGGTCCTGCCGTTCCGACGACGTACCGTCGAGCGATCGTCGCGCAATCTCGACGAGCGCGTCAGCCCAGGTGACATCGGTTTTGCCAGCCTGGAACAAGCTGTCTCTGGCCTCACCGATCGCCGACTCGAATATCGCACCACGATCGGCCTCGAGCGTTGCGCTGATCCGGAGTTTCGAGTGTTCGTCCCACACGATCGAACATGACTCGCGGCTCGGCTCCGCGTCGTCGGGGACTGGTTCGTGCGGATCGCCGTCGAAATGTTCGTCGCGGATCATCCGCACCAACTGCGGAACCGTCGCCGCTGAAGCAAACCTGGTCACCATCGCATCGGCCCACGCCGGTGCGCGTGTGGCGCAGATGAACACCTGGTCGAAGCCCAGCTCACCGCGATCGAACGCCGCCATCAGCATCGGAAACGAGTCGGCCTTCTCGGCGACGGCGACGACCTGCCTGGCGCGGCCACGCGACAAGCCAACTTGGATCGTAAGCCACTGTGCTGGCGTGTGAATCCCGCACCCAAACCACCCCCCAGAGGCGATTGCCGACGCAGTCAACCGAACCAGTCGAGCATGTTGAGCATTGAGCACGCCGGCAACCTCAGCAAGCTCCAATTCAACGTCGACCGAATCGATGCAGGCGGCTGCCGGTGATGACATATACGTATCGTACACACGTTTGGACGTATTTGGAAGATCCAGCATGTGAATATTGTTCAAAGATCTACAAGTTATTCTAAATAATCCGCTCGATCCAGGCTTGGCAACGCAGTAATCCGGTCGGCGATGGCGTACGATCGAACTTGTGGGGGAGATGCGGAAACTTGACAGTGTCGACATTGCGATCGTTGGGGCTGGGTTTGCTGGGTTGTACATGTTGCATCGGGCTCGTGGATTGGGACTCACGGCGCGGGTGTTTGAGGCCGGTTCTGACCTTGGGGGTACATGGTTTTGGAACCGCTATCCCGGGGCCCGTTGCGATATAGAGAGTGTCGAGTACTCCTACAGCTTCGATCACGACCTCGAGCAGGAATGGGAGTGGACCGAGCGCTACGCCACCCAGCCCGAGATCCTTCGCTACCTGAACCACGTCGCCGATCGATTCGACCTACGCCGCGACATCACGTTCGACACCCGCGTCACCGCCGCACACTTCGATGACGAGGGCAAATCAACCTGGCAGGTCACGACTGACCAGGGCGAACTGATCACGGCTCGCTTCGTCGTGATGGCGACCGGCTGTTTGTCGTCGGCCAATACGCCGTCGTTCGTCGGTATCGACGAGTTTGGTGGCCGGCTACTCCACACGGGGCAATGGCCGCACGAACCCGTTGACCTCACCGGGAAACGCGTTGCCGTGATCGGTACCGGCTCGTCAGCTATCCAGTCGATTCCGATCATCGCCGAACAAGCCGAGCAGCTCACCGTGTTTCAGCGCACCGCGAGTTATTCGGTTCCCGCCCACAACGGGCTCCTGGACCCCGTTGAAGTGGCGTCTATCAAGCAACGGTATGACGACTTCCGCGACGAGAACCGAGCGATGACGGGTGCCTTCGGTTCACGATTGCCGAAGGGCGAGGTCGCTGTCGGTGCAGTGTCCGAGGCCGAACGCATCGGTGCGCTCGAACAATGCTGGATGCATGGTGGATTGCCGTTCATTAACGCCTTCACCGATATCTTGCTCGATCAGTCTTCGAACGATCTCGTTGCCGACTTCGTGCGCGACAAGGTGCGATCAATCGTGGATGACCCGCTCGTCGCCGACAAGCTTGCGCCGACGACCACGATCGGATGTAAGCGATTGTGTGTCGACACCGGGTACTACGCCACGTTCAATCGCGACAACGTTGAACTCATCGACATCAACGACGAGCCGATCGAGCGCTTCACACCATCGGGTCTGATCGCCGGTGGCGTGGAGCGCCAGTTCGACGTGATCGTTCTCGCCACCGGCTTCGATGCGATGACAGGCACGCTGATGAAAATCGACATTCGTGGTCGTGATGGGCTTGCGCTGCAGACCAAATGGGAGGCGGGTCCCAGGACCTACCTCGGTTTGCAGATCGCAGGGTTCCCCAATATGTTCCTGGTCACCGGGCCGGGGAGCCCATCGGTGTTGACCAACATGGTGATGTCGATCGAACATCACGTGAACTGGATCAGCGAGTGCATCGCACACCTCAACGAGCACGGTCAGCAGGTGATTGAGGCGAATGTGAAGGCGGAGGATCAATGGGTTGACCACGTCAACATGGTTGCCTCGTTCACCCTGTTCCCGACCTGCAACTCCTGGTACCTCGGAGCCAACATTCCAGGCAAGCAGCGAGTCTTCATGCCGCTGCCCGGATTCCCCGGCTACGCCGATCAGTGCAACCAGATTGTTGCCGACAACTACCGCGGCTTCGTGTTGACCTGACGAGCCACTAGTCGCGGTCGAGCCAGGTGCAGACGCAGGCTTCGTTGCCTTCTGCGTCGGCGAGCACCCAGAACGAGCGGGCGTGTTGATCAGTCACCAGAACGCCACCTGCTGCGATCGCCTCGGCGACGCGCTGCTCAGCCTGATCGTGCGGCACGTTGACATCGATGTGGATCCGGTTGCGCTGCGGGCGCGGTTGATCCATCTGTTGAAACCACACCGGTGGGCCGAGTCGATTCGGGTCAACCAGGTTGCCGTTGCCGTCGTCCTTGTATCCGAGCACGGCGATCCAGAACGGGCGAACGGCATTGATGTCGATCGCATCGATTGCCCACTCGATGATCGACATCGCCATCGGATTTGACGAACATCCGGCGTCGCCGGCCAACCCTGAAATCGTCGCCGCGAGGCTGAGATCGAGATCGGTGACGCCACCTGATGCATGCGTCGACAACACCACATGCACGACGCCCGGGTACCGCAACGTCACATCGGGATGGTGATCGGCGGCGTCCGCCGCGGCGGCGATTGACCTCACGAGTTCGGCACCACCGGAGAAGGTTGGGGCCGTGAATGTCGTCGCGATCCTGTTCAGCATGAACCGCCAGTCGGAGATCCCGTCGGCCTCGTCGAACTCGGACGCTGAAACAGATCTCACCATGTCCGCAATCTACGCCGTGCGCTGCACCTGTACGCTGGCGGCGATGCCGTTGTACGAGTACCGATGTCGTTTCGACGCTCATTGATAGCGACTCGATGATCCGACGATCGGTTCTTCTCTATTTCGCCAGCTTCCTGGTGCTCGGGCTGGCGTTGAGCGTGCTTGGCCCAGCGCTCACACAACTGCGTGAACGGTCGGCGACCGGGATCGGTGCGATCGGCGTGTTGTTCGTCGGTCAAAGCCTCGGCTACATAGTCGGATCGTTCGCCGCCGGTCGCGTGTTCGACAGGTTCGATGGGCACCGCGTGTTCGCAATCGGAATGTGCATCCTCGCCGCAGGTCTCGGGTTGGTTGCATCGTTCGATTCGTTGTCGGCGCTGTTCGGTGTGTTTGTGTTGATCGGATTAGGCGGTTCGGCGATCGACGTTGGTGCCAACACGCTGATCGTCTGGGAGTTGCGAGGCAGCGTCGGGCGATCGATGAACGCCCTTCATTTGTGCTTCGGTCTTGGCGCGTTGTCAGCCCCCTTGCTGGTTCACGTTGGGTTGACCGCGGCGACTCGGTCGGCTGCGGTGATCTGCGTGGCTCTCGCCGGATGTGCACTCGCGATACCCGCTCCAGCAGTTCCCGAGAGGGCGCGTGAGGAACACAGCGAAACCACGTACCGGCTGTTGGTCATGTTCGCCCTGTTCTTCTTCCTCTACGTCGGGCTTGAGGTCGGATTTGCCGGTTGGATCCACACATACGGTGAGGAGATCCAGTTCAGTGACCTGGCGGCGACGTGGCTGACGACCACGTTCTGGCTCGGTTTTACGTCGGGCCGCGTGCTGGCAAGCGCGCTCGCCAACCGGGTTGCTCCGCATGTGATGTTGGTGGCGTCATGCGGACTGACGCTCGTCGCCGCTGTTGGCCTGATCGTGGGCGATGGGCGTGCAGGCCCTGTGTGGGTCGGCACGGCGATGATCGGTGTGGCTACCGCCCCGCAGTTCCCCGTGATGCTCACCTACATCGAACGCCACGTACATGTGACCGGTGCAGCGACGGCATGGTTCATCGGAGGGGCAGGGTTCGGTGGTTTGGTCTTCCCGTGGTTGATCGGACGCTGGTTCGACGCCAGCGGAGCGACCGCACTTCCGTGGGCGATGCTGTTGCTCGGCGTCCTGACGTTCGGCTCGTTCGCCGTGACCAAACGAGTCCTTGATTCCGAACGTCAAGGCCGCGTCGCGACGCCAACCCACATAGCGTGACGCCAACCCACATAGCGTAAGGTCGGGCAATGGTCGGGGCGAAAGAGTTGTCAGGTGTGGCCCTGCAGCAAGCCATGTGATTGTCGACGTAATCGGCTCACTGCTCTAACGCAACGGCTGCACCAGCGGCGAGGAGTTCGTCGATTTCGGCGCGATCGAGACCGACCTCCAGCAGTACCTCAACCGTGTGTTCTCCGAGTAGGGGAGGTGCGAGTTCGAGACGGACTTCGAGGTCGCCGAAGTTCCAGGCGGCACCTGGCTGTTCGAGCCAACCCCATTCGCCGTGGCGGTAGCGGGCGACCATCCCGGCGGCTTGATTGGCCGGCTCATCGAAGAACGGGTAGCGCTGGTCGCGCCTAACTGCCGTGGCAGACACATCGTGCTCGGCAAGCGCGCTCAGGAATGGTCGGCTCGGGCGGGTACGCAACGCTGTTGGTAGATCGTCCGGATCGGAAACTCCGGCAACCTGACACAGTCGCATGATTTGGTCGTCAGTTGGCGCCGCCAGAGCGATCCAGCCGTCGGCCATTTGAACGATTCGCACACCTGGCGCGACCATCATTTGCTCACCATCGAGCATCGAGACGTCAGCCAGCGATCCATCGGTGCGTACAAACGTCTCGCTGTTCGTCAGCACGCCGGCACCGAGTAGCGACGCAGCAACGTCGGTGGCGCGGCCGGTCCGATCGAGCTGGAACAGTGCCACGAGCGTGCCGACAACCGATGACATCGCGCACAGGTGATCCATGAAGCCGAAGCGGTGCCACATCGGCGGGTTGCCCTCGCCGGCACCCATCGTCTCCCAACCACACGATGATTGGAACAGTTGGTCGTAGCCGGGCCAATCGGCTCTGTGGCCTTGCGGACCATATGAGCTGACGTGGCAGAAAATCACGTCGGGGTTGACGGCTCGAACCGATTCGGCGTCGAGGCCGAGCTTGTATGCCGCCGGCCGTCGCAGATTGTGGTGGACGACATCGGCCCATTTCAGGAGCGCCTCGAGCGCCGGGCGGCTGGCTGGTGACTTGATGTTGAGCGCGACAGCCCGCTTGTTGCGCTGGCACCCGGCGAACGGCCAGTCGCCGGGCCGCATCGGGTCCCCGGTGGTTGTCTCGACTTTGACGACGGTTGCCCCCAGATCAGCGAGCAGCATCGGCCCGAGCGGACCGGCCAGGAAGTTGCCGAAATCGAGCACCTTGAGACCCTCTAATGGGAACCTGGCTGACGGCGCACCTGTGTCCGTCGCAATCAACGCGCGTTGGGGCCAACTGGCGATGACGTCGGCGAGCGCCCGGTGATCGCCAGGTACCGCAGGTGCAGGGTTGACGACATTGGCTGGCGGATCGAGCGTGACCGGGTGACCAGCGACCGTGATTCGTCCGTGGGTCGGGTCATCAAGGTCGAGCACGTATCGATTCTCCCGAGCCTGCTCGTCCGACAGGATCGCCCCGAACCGGGTCGCTTCTTGCACCGGAATGTCGTTGGCCCAGAAGTGATCGAGCCACTGTCGGGCTGGCCGCCTTTTGAAGGCTTCACCGTTGGCACCGAAGTTCGGGTAGCCGCGCATGATCCGATCACCGACCGCACGATTCGCCGACTCGACGGCTGCATCCCCCATCTCGGCGAAGACTTCCTGCATCAGCGGCGTGTGATCCGGATTCGGTGGCATCACGTGGATCCAACGCCCATCGCTGCATTCGAACAAGGATGCCCGCATGTCGTGCTTCGGCATGCCGTAGGCGAGCATCTCCGATGGCGTTTCGGCGCGGGACCAGTGCATCATCATGGGGATCAGCGCACCTTGCGCCAGGCTGGTGTGTGCCGGGCCCGCCACACCGGTCCGTCCACGCACAATCAGCCTGGTCACGATCCCGATCGCAGCGAGCCAGGTGGCTGGCCACGTGCCGAGCGGAAATCGCACGAAGATCGGGCCGTCGCGTCGACCGAGTTGTTCGTCGCAGATTCCCAGTCGTGCCAGCGTCGACATGTCGTCCACCGGCAAATCAGCATCAGGATGGTTGATCGGCCATCCGATGATCGACGCCACGATCAGGTGCTGGTGGCGGTTCGCCAGTGACGCGTCGTCGAGCCCCAGTCGCTTCGACCGCGTCGGACCGAACGAATGCACGAACACATCTGCACCTGCGAGCAATTCGTCAAGCCTCTGGCGATCTGATGGCTCGTCAACGTCAAGCGTCACGCTGCGCTTGCTGCGATTCCATGTCACGAATCCCGGCAGCGACCTCCAGTGCGAACCACCGACCGGCTCGACGAGCACCACGTCGGCACCCATTTCGGCGAGCACCATCGTTGCCGCCATGCCGGCAATCGAACCGCCAAGATCAACGATCCGAATACCTTCGAGTGCACCCTGCGACATGTCGTCCCCTCCACCGCTCGGTTCGTGGGGACGACCGTACTCATTGCAATGGTTCGGCGACTGATCCAGCCGCCCGACATCGCCCGCGACAGTCCCCAGCGATCCCACGCCAAACACGAAAGCTGAGCGCTGATCATGGCAACCAGCATGCGTTCAGGTCGGCTGGCACCCGAGCACACCTGTAGTAGCGTCGGCGAGGGGCCCAGGCGGGCTCGCCGAGTAATAAGGGGAATTCTGTGACCGACACTGTCCATGACGGTAATTGGACGCCACCAGGGCCTGGACCTTGGAGGCAGGACCGGGCGCACCTTCCTGCAGCGGTCACGCCGCTCCTGCAGGAGATCTACCCGGCGGGCTTCGCCCAAGGTTTCGCCGAGACCTTCGAGCCTTGGGGTGTGCTGCTCGACACGATGCGTCTCGAGTACGTCAACGGATTCCCGTACGTGCAACCGGTGCCCTTCGACGCCCCCGGACCCGACGGGTCGAAAGCTCCAGAGGAGCTCGGCGCAGAAATCGGGCGGCGAGCGGGCCTGGCAGCGACCGCGTTCGAACAGCGGATCTGGCGTGAGGCGGTCCGAATTTGGGATGAGGAGCGCAAGCCGGCGTCGATCGCCCGGCACCGGGAGCTGGCCGACGTCGACCTGCGCGGCCTAGACAGCGAAGGACTGCGGGTCCACCTTCACCGTTGCATCGAGCACCTCGGCGAGATGTGGTGTCAGCACCACCACTTCAACGCAATGGCGATGTTGCCTGTTGGTGATTTCATCCTCCACGCCGTCCGCTGGACGGGCCGGCATCCCGTCCCGATGTTCGCCGTGTTCGACGGCTGGTCTCCGGTCTCCGGCGTCGTACCCCCCGAGCTGATCCCTGCCATCGACGTCCTGCAAACCGATCCCGACGCTCGGGCGCTGCTCGCCGACGACGCACCTGCCGAGGAGCGCATGGCGGAGCTTCGAAAGCGGATCCCCGCCGTCGACGCCTACATGAGAGGGTCGGGATTCCGGCTGGCCGCCGGATTCGACCTCACCAATCCCACAATCGGTGAACGCCCCGACATCGTGCTCGATCGGATTCGGGCCTGTCTCGATCACGATCGCGATGCTGCCGGGCGGCGGGCGGAGGCGGTCGCCCACGAGCTGCGCGAAGCGGTCGCCGTTGAACACCGCGACACCTTCGACGACCTGCTTGCCGAGGCTCGTTTCGTCTACCGGCTCCGTGACGAACGTGGCCTCTACAGTGATGCCGCTGCCGTCGGCCTGCTGAGATTGGCGCTGATCGAGCTCGGACGTCGGCTGTTCGAGGTCGGCCGGATCAACTTCATGTACGACACCCTCGACGTGTCCGGCCTTGAGATCGACGCCCTCCTGAGCGGTTCACCAACACCTACCGCCGACGAGTTGTCCGCCCGGGTGGCGACGCGGAAGAAAGCGAGCGCGGTCGGCGCTCCCGGCCTACTCGGCCCTCCTCCTCCGCCACCGCCGCCGGTCGACGGGCTGCCCGCACCGCTGGCGCGCGTCATGTCGGCGCTCGGCTTTTACATCGAGGGGGTGCTGGGCGATATCGAATCACCGATGGGCGATGACAACTTGATCATCGGCGTTGGCGGGAGTGGCGGAACCTACGAAGGTCCGGCCCGCATCGTGCGGAACTTCGACGACCTGTTCAACCTGGTGGAGGGCGATGTGTTGGTGACCGCTGCCACAGGCGAGTCGTTCAACGCGTTCTTGGCGCTCGTCGGTGCGATCGTCACCGACCACGGTAGCTTCGCCTCGCACGCCGCCATCATGGGTCGAGAGATGGGTTTCCCCTCCGTGGTCGGGACGGTGAATGCGACCGCACGGATCAGCAACGGTGTCCAGGTCCGTGTCGATGGCGACGCCGGAACGGTGACGATCATCGGCGCCTGAAGTGCCGAGCCCGGATCGAATGTCGCTGGCTGTGGTGGAGGTCGACGCCCTGTTGTCGGAGTTACTCGACCGCGTCGACCACCGGGAGGCCGCCGGGGAACCCGAACCCTGGATGAACCGCGATCGGCCACGGCCCAGCGAGTCTCCCGGTCCGGTTCTTCGCCGCCTGATCCGCACCTGCCCAAGCCGGGGGAGTTCGGGGCGCGGCGATGCGCCCCTCAGGTGGTGAGGGGCTGCACCGTCTGGTCGTTCTGTTTGTCTTTCCGGTGTTGTTCGACTCGTTGTTTGCGTTGTTTGACGCGTTGCCTGGGGTGAATCTGGATCGGACAGGTGGCGTGCAGTTCGCCGTCGTGTCGCAGGATCGTCAAGGTGCGGTCGAGGGCGAGTGTG
Source organism: Ilumatobacteraceae bacterium (assembly GCA_031416375.1). Lineage (GTDB taxonomy): Bacteria > Actinomycetota > Acidimicrobiia > Acidimicrobiales > Ilumatobacteraceae > Ilumatobacter. The sequence continues at coordinate 698 of JANOTN010000343.1, read as the reverse complement.
AGGGTCCATCCGCCTTCGTGAACCAGGTGGTGATGGTGTGCGCAGGTCGGTAACAGGTCTTTGAGGTCTGTGAGCCCGCCGTGACCCCATTCGCGTAGGTGATGGATTTCGCAGCGGTGAAAGGGCACGTCGCATCCATCGAACGCACATGTCCGATAGATCGCCCGTAACGCTCGACGTTGGTGGCGGTTGGCGAGACGCTGCTTGCGACCGAGATCGATCGGGACTCCGTCGCTGTTGAGCACGACTGGGATAATCGAGGCGTTACAAGCCAGGCGGCGTGCTATTCCGATCGGGATGATTGTTCCGTCACCGAACTCGCACACCGAGTGCTCGTGTAAGCCGTCGACGATCGTATCTAGATCGATGATTATTGTCATCTCGACTTCTGCAGGCCGTGTCGCCTGGTGTCCACCGGCAACCAAGTTGGAAAGAGCGTGTGCTGCGAGGTGGTTGCGGTCGGTGTTGCGGAGTTCGGTGTTCGAGGTGATCATCGCCGCAATCTCAGCCTCGAGTGAGGTGAAGATCCGGTGACCCAGTTCGGGGTCGAGTTCTGCGTTGATTCGGTACATCCCGGTTCGCGGGCAGATCGAGCGTCGCAGGGTGGTGTCACACTTCTGACGTTCGGATCGCTCGATACCTTGATCCTTGGCGATCCGGTCTTTCAACTGCTTGCAATATCTGGCGAACTCTTCGGG
>JANOTN010000342.1:0-7091 GCA_031416375.1 Ilumatobacteraceae bacterium | reverse complement strand
GCCACCCAGTCGACTTTCGACAGCTCCGCGCAGCCGTCCACGTAGGCCATCGCCAAATCCCACCGAAGTTGGGGGTCGTCCGAGAACGGCGCGCACAGGTCGAAGCCAGGTGTGAAGCCATCGACGACATCCATGATCATGAACGGAGCCCCGAGCACGTCAAGGTTCTCGCAGAGGAGCCGCGGCGTCGGATGGGGAACGGGTGTGCCCTCAAGCGCCATCAGGATTCGCCACTCGCGAACCGTGTCGGATGCGCTCGGGTCGTTCTTCACGGCAGGAGGACGCCGCAGTACCCACTGGTCATCGCCGCGCCGCAGCACGTACAGGGCGTTGGCGATGCCGGTGCCTTCTCCGAGCCTCGTTGCGTCCAGCAGCTTGCCCTGTCCCGGGAGGCGATCGCCGATCCAGGCATCGAGCGACTCCAGATCCATCAGATCGGCGTCAGCCATGCGACGCCTCCCACTCGGCTCGTTCGACGAGCGCAGTGGCATGCTTCTCGCGGGCGGCATCGAGCCGAGCGGGGATCCACTGCGTAGGCCACGGGCCAGGTGACGGGGCATGGTCCTTGAGGATCTGTCGGGCTGCGGTTGTGACATGCGACTCGGTCGGGCCGTCCCAGATGCCGTAGCCGGGCACGAGCTGCCACAGCCGGCCGAGCGGTGTCTCGTTCGACGTCCCCAAGGCACCGTGGATGTGCACTGCCTTGTCGATGACGCTGCGCATCACCTTGAACGACAGCACCTTGGCGATCGCGATGTCTCTGCGGACCTCGCCCGTGTAACCGTGTCCCTGGTCTATCTTCCATGCGGTCCTCAGGATGAACAGACGGAACTGCTCGATCTCTCCGTAGGCCTCCGCGATGGCGTCTTGGACCATCTGTTTCTCGGCGATCAAACCAGTGCCCGACCGGCGAGACAACGCCCGCTCGCACATCATGTCGAACGCGAACTGGGCCTGGCCGACGGCGCGCATCGCGTGGTGGATGCGACCGCCCGAGAGGCGGGTCTGTGCGATCACGAACGCGTCGCCTTCGTTGCCCAGCATGCCGTCGAGCGGGACGCGCACCCCGTCATACCGGATGTGGGGGTGGTCCATGCCGTCCTCGGGCTCACCCATATAGCGAGTGGACCTGAGGATATTGATGCCCGCAGAGTCGCGCGGGACGAGGAACATCGACATCCCCTTGTACCGCGACACTTCCGGGTTCGTCACCGCCATCACGATCAAGAAGGAGGCCTTGTCTGCGTTCGAGGTGAAGAACTTGTCGCCCGTGATGACCCACGTGTCGCCATCGCGCTCGGCGCGGCACTCGAACAACGTGGGGTCGGCACCAGCCTGCGGTTCGGTCATCGAGAAGGCCGAGAAGAGTTCGCCCGCGAGCAGTGGCTCGAGGTAACGCTCCTTCTGCTCGGGGGTGCCGTAGTGAGCGATGATCTCTGCGTTGCCCGTGTCTGGGCCTTGGACGCCGAAGATCGTCGGTCCCCACTGGTACGGCGCCAGGATCTCGTTCATCAAGCTCAGCTTGAGCTGGCCGAACCCCTTGCCGCCGAGGTCGGCACCGAGGTGGCACGCCCAGAGTCCACGTTCCTTCACCTGGGCCTTGAGCGGATCGATCACCTTCTTCAACCACGGCGGCGGCACGCGGTGGTCGTAATGGGGGAACACCAGGTCGAGGGGTGCGACTTCGTCTTTGACAAACGTCCGCATCCAGGCCAGCTGTGCCTCGAACTCGGGCTCGGTCGAGAAATCCCACGCCATACAGCACAATCTTATAACTATTTGTCTGGGACTGTCGAACATAGTCACCTCCTCCGGAAGGCCCCAGAACTGTTCGATGGCTTGCCCGCGTCGACTTCGAGCCAGCCGCGAAGATCGGCCGCACCTCGCTGTGTCACGACCACATCGATGGCATCAACCGAATCATCGGCCTCGCCAATCTCGGCCACGACCTCGTTGCGTGAGATCGCTCCATATAGTTATATGATTAAGTTGATCTGAACTCTTGGAAGGAGCGTGACTCATGAGTCTCGGCTACGGCATCACTGATTGCGACACGCATTGCTACGAGCCCCGCGACGCGTTCACCCGCTACCTGCCCAAGGCGTACCTAGATCGGACGCTGACACCGATTCGGGATGCCTCCGGGAACGAGCGGATTCTCGCCGGCGGGCGGATTGCGACGTTCAACAGCGAGTCGGGTCTCGGATTCGACATGGCGTATCGGCCGGGCTCGTTGAAAGAGATGCTCAAACAAATGGGGTCCGGAAACCCCGAGGAGACCTATCAGCCCGAGCCGATCCGCCCAGAGTGGCTGCGGCGCGATGCGCGCCTGCCCCTGCTCGACGAGCAGGGCGTCGACCGGTGCGTGGTCTTCCCTGCAGGAATGGCGCTTGCCGCCGAGCACTACGTCAACGACACCGACGCCCTCTACGTCAACCTACATTCGTTCAACCGCTGGTACAACGAGGAGTGGGGCTTCAACCGTGACGGCCGGATCTACGCCACCGCGGTGCTTTCGCTGCGCGATCTCGAGCGCGGCATCGCCCTCGCCGACGAAATCATCGCCGCAGGGGCCAAGTTCGTGCTGCTGCCTACCGGACCGGCCTATGGTCGCTCGCCTGGCGATCCGTACTTCGATCCGATCTGGTCGCGGCTGAACGAGGCGGGAGTCACCGTCACGTTCCACATCATGCCGTTCTGGTACTTCGAGGCGATCTCGCCTGCGTGGGGCCACGACAACGACCCGGCGGCATGGCACATGTCGGCATGGCAATGGATGAACGTGTATGGCGAACGGCCGATCATCGACACGGTCTCATCGCTGATCTTCGACAACGTGTTCGGACGCTTCCCGAACATCAACTGCCTCGTCGCCGAGCACGGCGCCAGTTGGGTGCCGCACATGCTCAGCCACATGGACAAGAGCCGGGGAATGGGCCGCAACGGCCCATGGATCGGCGGCAACTTGACCGAGCGGCCAAGCGAGATCTTCAAGCAGCGGGTACGGGTCGCCCCCTACCCCGAGGACAATGTGCAGACATTAGTCGAACAGTTGGATGGCGACTCGTCGTGCCTTGTGATGGGGTCGGACTTTCCCCACGCCGAAGGAGTTGTCGAGCCAATCGAGTTCCTCAAGTCGCTCGGCACACTCGACGACACCACGACCAGGGCGATCATGTACGGCAACGCCGAAATGCTCTTCGCCTGAACCGCCCCAGACTCCTCGTGTTCAGCGCGCCGCGGTGAACGAAACGGGGAGCCGCTTGGCCTGCCGGACACCGGCGAATTCGTACTCGACCTCGGTGCCCTCGGTCACCCAATAGTCGGGGATCCGACGGTGGAACTGGTCAATCGAGGCGCGCAGTTCGGCCCGCGCGAGATGTGAGCCGAGACACCGGTGGAGCCCGGCGGCGAAGGCGATGTGGGCGTTGTTCTCGCGCTCGATGTCGACTTCAAACGGCTTGTCGAACGTGGCCGGGTCGAGGTTGGCGCTCGCCCAACACAGGTACACCATCTGACCCTTCTGAAGCGGTACGCCGTTGACCTCGGTGTCGCGCACCGCCCAGCGGCCACCACCTGATGGGACCGGGCTCTCGTAGCGCATGATCTCCTCGATCGCTCGACCGAGTTGGTCCGGGTTCGCCACCAGGTGTCGACGCTGTTCAGGGTGCTTGGCCAGCCAGGCCAGAATGCACGACAGCGATGAGGTCACGGTGTCGAGCCCGGCGATGGTGAACATGTGCATCAAATTAACGATCTCGCGATCGTCGAGGCCGTGGCCGTCAACTTGAAAATGCATGAAGGTGTCGAGTAGATCGTCGCGCCGAACCGTCTCAGCCCGACGCTCGGCCAGGCGAACCCTCAGGTGGGCGTCCATCTCTGCGCCGGCGGCGCGTCCGATCTCCTCCATCTCCGTCTGCGAAGCGCCCTCATTCTTCAGGATCCGGTTCTTTTTGGCGTTGAGGAACTCCGAGTCGTCCAACGGCAGCCCAAACAGCGTGAGAAAAATCGTCGACGGCAACGGCACACAGAACGCATCATGCAACTCGACCTCACCGTCTGCAATGAACCCGTCAATCAACTGGTCGGCAAGCCCTCGGATCTGTGGTTCGAGCAACGCCATCTTCGTTGGCGCGAACAGCGGGTCGAGCAGCTTGCGGTAGTGACGATGGATATCACCGTCGAGATGCAACGGAATCAGCGGCTCCGCCGTACCCATCCCGAAAGCCTGCCCGCTGGACGGCTCGGTCGCCACCAGATCGGGATGTCGCGCCGCACCCAGCACGTCTTCCATGCCGAAGAAACCAACACCCATCTCCCACTTGACGACGGGCGAGGTCCGGCGGACTTCGTCGATGAGTGCCTGAGGCACCTCAACATTGAACGCACCGTTGGGTTCGTAGGCGATCAGGGCCCGCAGTTCGCGGCTCATCTCCTCGAACTTGATCTCTTGTACATCGTCACGCATCGCGGCCCCCTTGCAATTCGAACAGTTAGATGATTGTAGTATTCACCACGAGGTCGTTCCGCATCGGGCGGCTACCAACACAGGGGGAACATCTTGCACACCACGACCATCTCTCGGCCACGACGACTGTTCGGCGTCGGCATCGTCTCGGTTAGCTTGCTGCTTGCATCGTGCGGTGGTGACGACGACGCTGAACCAGCACAGACCACCGCTCCGGCTCCAGCGACGGAGTCGGCGACGGAGTCGGCCACCGAGCCGGACCCTGAACCGACATCCACTGAGGCACCGACGCCCACCGAACCGACATCCACTGAGGCACCGGCATCCACCGAGCCTCCGACGACCGATCCCGCCGGCCCGACAGGGTCGCCCGTGATCGTCGCCGCCCTCACCGACCAGTCCGGCCCTTCGTCCGGTACCCAGAAGGATGCGCCGGGCATCCTCAACGCATGGGCGGACTTCATCAACGCCAACGGTGGGGTCAACGGCCATCCGGTCGTGATCGAGGTCCGCGATACCAAAGGCGACCCGGCAACGGCCCAGTCCGCGCTGGATGAACTCGTCGCGATGAACCCTGGATTGCTCTACATTGCAGATTCGACGAGTGAGTCATCGCTGGCGGCGGGCATCGAGGCCTCGGGGATTCCTCTCGTCGGGGTGGGCTACAACCCAGCCGTATGGGGCGGCAATATCGAGGCGTTCAAACTTGCATGCAGCCCCGACGAAGGCGCTCCTGTGGCGTGTGCGCTCACCAACGCCTTCACCATCACGACCACGTTCGGTGCCGTCGTTGACGAGCAAGTCATCGCCGCGCAGTTAGCTGGGGCGACCAAACTGGCTACCGCAGCGTGCGCAGAGGTCGACTCGTGTTCGGCGGCCGCGCCGGTCTTCGACGCCACCGCTGCTGCCCTCGGTATCGAGAACGCCGGCGTCACAAAGGTCAGCAGCACGGCACCGGACTACACGGCGGAGTGCATCAAGTGGGTGCAGGACGGGATCGACTTCATCCAAATCAGCGCTTCCGGCGAAATGGGCGCGCGCCTGTATAGCGATTGCACCGATCAGGGTTACGACGGTCTCTTCGGAGCGTCGGCCGGCACCGTTGGTGGCGCTCTCATCAAAGTCGACGGGATTCACCTCGTGGGTGGCTTGAATGCCTTCCCGTGGTGGGTCGACGATGCTCCAGTCGCAGAGTTCCGTGATGCGATGAACGCCGCCGGCGTGGCGGAGGAAACCTGGTCGAACCCGAACGCGACCGGCACCTGGAGCGTGTTGCAATTGTGGGCCAAGGCGATGTCGAACACCGACCTCACCGCCGACGACGAGATCACGAAGGAAGCATCACTCGCTGCGATGTACACCATCAGCGACGAGACGCTTGATGGGCTGATCTCACCCGTCACCTTCACCGAGGGCGAACGCGCCGCGCACCGGCCTTGCTTCTGGCCATACGAGTTGAAAGACGGCGTGTTTACCGCACTGAACGGCGGTCTCGCGTACTCGTGTAACCCGCCGGAAGCGTGACCCGTTAATTCACAGCTCCCGAGGAGGGGGCTGGCCCAATCGGGCCTCCCCCTCTTCGCCTTGTCCGCTCCCGAACCGTCGTCACGGAGACGTGTGTGAAAGACATCCTGCCCTTCATCATCACGGGTCTCGTCACGGGCACCGTGTACGGCCTCGCCGGCACAGGGTTGGTGTTGACCTTCAAGACGTCCGGAATCTTCAACTTTGGGCATGGTGCCGTGCTGACGGCAGCCTGCATTATTTTCTACTGGCTACACATCACGCTTGGCTGGGATTGGAAGCTGGCAGCAGCAATTGCCGTCTTGGTCTTCGGCCCTCTCATGGGCCTCCTGATGGAAGCCGTCGCTCGAAACCTTTCTCGACAGCGCACGTCGATGAAGATCGTCGGAACAGTCGGACTGACTGTGCTTGTACCCGCCCTGTGCCTCCTGTTCTACCCAACATCAACGAACGGGCTGGAGGTCGAGCGCTTCGCACCGTTCTCCAATCGCAAGCAATACAAATGGCGGGTTCTCGACGTCAACATCTTCGGTGACCAGATCGTCACTGCGGCAGTCGCCGTCGTGGCGGCCGCCGTCCTGTTCGGTGTCTTTCGTTTCTCCCGTCTCGGACTCACGATGCGAGCGGCTGTCGACGACCCCGATCTGCTCGACATCCACGGAACGAGTTCCGTCAAGGTGCGACGCAAGGCTTGGATGATCGGCAGTACGTTCGCCGCGCTTTCGGGAATCCTGATCCTTCCCTACGTTGGACTGAACCCGTACTCGCTGGTCTTTTTGGCGACCTACGCATTCGGTGCCGTGGCAATCGGTGGCTTCACCAGCATCCCACTGACGTTCCTCGGCGGGCTCCTGATCGGCATCGCCCAAGATGTGCTCGGCTACGTCGTCAGCGATCAGGGATGGACGACACTCGACGGTCTCGCCGACGCCCTTCCGTTTCTTGTCCTCTTCGTCGTGCTGATGGTGATGCCAAAACACCGGCTTGCTCCCCGGTCGGATGTGGAGGCGCGACCGCCACTTTCGTGGACCGGTCCAATCGAGCTCCGGATTGGTATGGGCGTCGTGCTGTTGGCGGTGCTTGCGATCGTGCCACTTAT
>JANOTN010000341.1:0-2623 GCA_031416375.1 Ilumatobacteraceae bacterium | reverse complement strand
CTGCGCGTCGAGGCGGCGGATGTCGTCGAGGAGATCGTCGGCCAGGTCGAGGCGGATCTGCTCCACCGCCGTGGCCGGTGTGATGTCAGCGAGGAACGCGACAGCCTTCGAAACGTTGATTTCGTTGGAGATCCCGCCGGGTACGAGCTCTACGAGCAAGGCGTGCAACCGCGACACCACGCGTGATCGCTGCCGCCCGATATCAGAGTTCCGTTTCGACAACAGACGTAACACATCGCTGTTGCCGACCGACTGCACCTGGCGCAGACCGCGCGTACGCAGCGCGGTCACGGCGACAGACGTCGCGTCGTTCGGGTCATTCTTGTTTGACCGACCCGAGCCCAACACACGCGTCCGTGCGGCGAGGGTCGCAGGAACATCCACGACGGTTTCACCGGCGGTGACAAGTTGTTGAGCAGGGCTCTCTAGCCCGGCAAACCCTTGCGGGCCTGATTCGGAACTGGGTCGATCGGTACGGACGGCCCGATCTCGAACGACGCCTGGAAACTGTCGTCACCGCGCAGGAACCCGAGCCCTTCGGCACCCTCGATCGCCCACGTCCGAGACGGGAACGGCGCCGCCCACGTCAACAGTTTTTCGACCTGCGCCCCGCGTCGCGCGGACCTTCAGCCTCGCCAGCTCGTTTCGGACAGCATGACGCGATCTCATTGCGCGATAGGCACCGATTGTGGACCACGCCGGTGCCGAAAAATGGTCGGATTGAAGTACGCGGCGGGCTGTCAAGCCGAGTTGTAGCCCGTACGCCGCGTCTTTCTCGCGACTTTCTCGATCCGTTGATTCCGTCGCATATGCCCTGAGCTGGGCATATGCGCCGACATCTGCGTGGAGCTGGGGGGAATCGAACCCCCGTCCATCAGCCCGTGAACGACCTTGATACGACCATTCCCGACCTTCTCCCTAACGCAGGGAGACCGGCGGGTCGGTTAGCCGTCAGCGAACTGGCGACTCACGCTCGGTCTTTGCCGAGGGTCATCCGTCTTTCCGAATGTCAGCGGTCTTTCTCGCCGTCATCCCCCGCTTCTGTTGCCGGGCTGCGGTGGATCGGCCCCGTGCGACATTTCTGCTCACGATGTCTCTTCACTCACCTGAGAATCAGGCGGCGAGAGTGAACTGCTCGTTGGCAATTCTTGTTTTTTGCCCCGTTTAGCGAGTCTGAGCAACTCGGGTCGCAAACCCGCCCAACGACTCTGACGTCGAAACCTGTCAGCCCCGTGATTGGTGTTACCCGGTCACGCTAGTGGCTCACGACGGTGTTCCGGCTGCGAGATCTGTCACGCCAAGTACCGAATCGACTGGAAAACGCCGAATGGGCCCCTCCGAAGAGAGGCCCACCCGGGGTTGTCGAAACCGCTGGATTACACGGTTTCGAGCTTCCTATCCGCGTCCTTCTTCTCAGTCAAGAAGGCTTCGGGAACTGTGTCTGGCACCTTCATGCCGTCCTTGCCCTTGCTGGCCCAGATCAGGCCAGCACCGGCCATCAGCAAGGTGAAGCCGAGCCCGCCGATCAGAGCGGCCAAACCGAGGCCCATCTGCAGCGTGCTGCTGGTCACCGCGCCGACGCCAAGTTCACCGATCAGGGCGTGAGCGGTACCGCTCCAGGCCTGGTCACGGGCCGGACCCTCGATTGGGTGCTGCCGATCGAAGTCAGTCCAGTACCTGCCGTCGACCGCGAACTCGTAGTCGCCGGCTTCAAAGGTCTCGCCGTTGTACTCGACGGTTTCGTCAAGTGTCACCGTCTGAGTGCCGTTCAGCGTGTGGTAGGCGATCGTCGCCATCTGGTACATGTACTCGGTCCCAGAGTTGACGAGCGGATCGTTGGGATCCAAGTCGCCGTTGACGACCGGGTAGTTCCAGTCGTCCTTGAGGAGCGACATGATTGCCTGCGCACCTTCAGTTTCGCCCCGATCGATCAGATCACCGTCTTCGTTGTAGTTCAGCGTCACGTTCTGGGCTTCGCTAAACGCCTGCAGCGAGTCGTATCCAGCCTGCACTTTGGTGTAGGCGACTCCTGCTCCAATGACGAATCCCAATCCGACCACGATCAGCAAGATTCCTAGTACTCCTAATCGCTTCCTCATGACAACCCCTTTCGTTTGCACGTGAATCTGTTCACGAACTCCTGGTTCCACTGTGCGCGGCCTTGGGGGCACGTACCTAGGGACCAATGTCCTCAGTTCATGGGACCAGCACCGCCGGTGACGTGCCCCTTGCGTTACGGTCGGTTCCTGTGACGACGGTTCGACTGGCGACTCTCGACGACATTCCTCGGCTCGCTCTGTCGGCGACTCGGGCATTCGCTGATGATCCGGTGATGCGATGGTTCTTTCCTGACGACGATGACTACGAGCAGACCAACCCGATGCTGGTGAAGTTCATGGCGCGGCGTTGGCATGCCACCGATTCGCTCTGGTGTACCGACGATGGGGTATCGATGGCCGGTTGGGTACCGCCTGGTCGTCCCGATGTGAGTGACATCGAACGGCCCTCTGTCGAGCATCCACAGTGGCGGATCGATCGGTTCGCGGTGATCGGCGCAGCCCTCGGTGAAAACACGCCGGAGGAGCCGCACTGGTATCTCAACATGTTGGCGACTCATCCCGAT
>JANOTN010000340.1:0-12172 GCA_031416375.1 Ilumatobacteraceae bacterium | reverse complement strand
CCAACACCCGCGACTCCTGCTCACTCCAGCGCTGGTTCATCGCGCTTCTCGTCGTCGTCGCCGGCTACACAGCCGTCCGTTCCGGACTGGCGCTGAGAGCACCCGGCACGGCACCGAGAGGAACATCCTGACATGACCGATCATCAAGAGAACGAGTTCATGTATCGATCGGTCCTTGCCGTGTGTGCTCCTCCTCACGATCCGGGCGACACCGTCAGCATCGCCACCAACCGCAACTCATCACGCGCGTCCTCACCAGCCACGTCCTCACCAGCCACGTCCTCGCCAGCCACGGAGTCCACACCATGTCCATGACCGCGCCCGATACGTTGACCCTGGATGGGTCGACTCCACCCGAGCACTGGTTCGCTCGACTTGGCCGCTTCTCGGCACATCGCCGCAAACCCGTGATGCTGCTGTGGTTGGCGATCGGACTCGGGGCAGCCCCGTTGGCGATCTCCGTGAACGGTGCATTGTCCGGCGCTGGTTGGGAAGCACAGGGCTCGATCGCACAGCGGGTGCGCGACGAATTGCGCACTGACTTCCCTCAGGTCGGTGCCGAAGCAGCCATCGTGGTCATCCATCAGGGCACCCCGATCTCCACAGATCCGACCGCAGTCAAAGCGATCATGCATGGACTCACCGGTGCCGACGGGGTCGAGGCGGTCGCTGACCCGCTCGCCTTGCCAGCCGACGCAGGGCTGATCTCAGCCGACGGCCTGACCGCGCTGATCCCGGTCGAACTCGTGGCCGACGACGACGCCCAACTGCCGGAATCGGCGGGGCTGGTGATCGACAAAGTCGCCTCCTTAACGCTGCCCACCGGTGCCCGCGCCGAAGTGACTGGCGAATGGCCGGTGTGGAGTGATTTCAACACCTCCAACGAAGAAGCGCTCCACAAGGCCGAACTGCTGTCGGGCCTGCCGACCCTGATCCTGCTCTTCATCGCGTTCGGATCGGCGATCGCTGCAGGACTTCCTCTGCTCCTCGCCGTGTCGGGCATCGGGGTCGGCTTCGCCGGGTTGCATCTCGCCACGTCTGTCACACCGATGTCGGTGTGGTCGATGAACTTCTCGATGATGATCGGCCTCGCCGTCGGCATCGACTATGCACTGTTTATCGTCTCCCGCTACCGCGAGGAACGCGAGGACGGCAAGGACGCCTCCGAAGCGATGGCCTCGACGCTCGACAGCGCGGGCAAGGCCGTGTTTCTCTCGGCTCTCACCGTTGTACTTTCGCTCGCCGCCGTATTTCTGGTTCCCGTCATGGTCTTTCGGTCCATGGCCCTCGGGATGATCCTGTCCGTGATCGCCGTCGCCATCGCCTCACTAACGCTGCTGCCCGCCGTTCTCGTCGCGCTCGGCAACCGGGTGCTCGTCGCCCGCCCCGAGGACGACCCCGACCGCGCCGCTGAGGGTCGCTGGGCCCGATGGACGACGCTGGTGATGAAGCGTCCCGGGATCATGCTCGCGACAGGCCTCGCCGTCCTGCTGCTGCTCGCCGCACCCGCCCTCGGGATGCGCCTCGGGATGCCCGGCGCACGCGTCGTCGACGAAGGCCGCTCAAGCCGCGATGGCTACGAGATGGTGGTGTCCGCCTTCGGGCCGGGCGCAGCGGCACCGCTGTTCGTGACTGTCGACGCCGAGCAGGCAGCCCAGGTCGTCGCCACAGCGCAGGCCGACTCGGGCGTCGTCGATGCCCGGATCGTCGCCGAACCGTCAGCCACCACAGGCCGCACCGTCGTGCGGGTCACACCGTCGACCGCGGTTGACGACGCTGCGACCTCCGACCTCATCGGGCGACTGCGCAGCTCGATCGCCGACACCTCGCCGACGGCCTCGGTCGGCGGTCCCGCCGCACAAAACTACGACCTCACCGACGTCCTCACGGGTAAGGCCCCTCTCGCAATCGCGGTCATCACCATCGTGGCATTCATGCTGTTGCTGATCGTGTTCCGAAGCCTCGCACTGGCAATCTCGTCGATCCTGCTCAATTTCATCAGCGTCGGTGCCGCCTTCGGATTCGCGACGCTGGTGTTCCAGCACGGATGGGGCGCTGGTTTGATCGGGATCCATCCCCAGGGTTTCGTGGACGCGTGGGCACCGCTGTTCTTCTTCGCCCTGCTGTTCGGGCTCTCGATGGACTACCAACTGTTCCTGCTGGCAGCGATCAGAGAGCGCTACGAAGCCACCGGCGACACGCAGCTGGCGATCCGCGACGGCATCGCCCGAACCGGACGCCCGATCACCAACGCAGCCCTGATCATGATCGTCGTGTTCATCGCCTTCGGGGTCACCGGGCCGATCCCACCGACCGAACTCGGGATCACCCTCGCCTTGGCGGTCCTGCTCGACGCCACGGTCGTCCGAATGATGTTGGTGCCCTCGTTGATGAAACTCCTCGGCGAGCGCAACTGGTGGATCCCCGGCTGGCTCGACAAGCGTCTGCCGCACGTGCATTTTTCGCACTGACGGCTCCGGGTCAAGCGAGCTTCATAAACATCTTTTGGACGTCGGCCAGGGCATATCCCTCTGCCGCCTCGGCGCGACGGAGTCGCTTGGTGAGATCGGCGATGGTCTCTTCCGGTAGCTCCACGATGGTCCTTCCTTGGCGTGGGACCAACCTACAGAACAACCACCGGGTAGCACGCGCAAACGACGACGACAATGCGAGGACGAAAGACCCTGCTTGTAGATACCCCAAGGGGTACATACTCAAGGGAGACGTGAGACGAAGCGAGGAATCAGAATGACCGGATACGGCAAGGCAGTACTTGAAGAACTTCGGCCCCTGCACCGCGAACTGCGCCATGCGATTCCTGACGTGTACAAGGGCTTCGCCGAGTTCCACCACGCCGCCTTCGCTGTCGGCGATCTCGACGCCAAGACAAAGGAACTGATCGCCTTGGCGATCAGCGTGACCCAACGATGCGACGGATGCATCGCCTCGCACTCCGAAGGCGCAGCACGCTCTGGTGCCACCCGGCGGGAAGCTGCCGAAGCGATTGGCGTTGCGATGCTCATGAACGGCGGCCCCGCCACCATCTACGGGCCCCGTGCCTACGCCGCGTTCTGTGAGTTCGCGCCGGAAACAGGGGCCTCGGCGACCCTGACGGCTGTGGCCACCTGACCATCAGTCGGGCACCTAGCCGAGGATGATCCGGACGTGGTGCGTGGCACCGTCATCGGCCAGCGGGATCGAAACCGCTCCGTCGGCCAACTCGTGCCCGTCGAGTTCGATCGATGCCACCCCGCGACTGACCCCGTGCGGGTTCTCCACAACGATCTCGTACCTGGCCCTGTGATATCGGAAGTCGATCTCGAACCCCGGCCACGCTCGGGGAATGCAGGGATCAACCCTGAGCGTCGTTCCGCGCAATCGGAACCCCAAAATCCACTCGACACCGGCCTGATACATCCAGCCCGCCGATCCCGTGTACCACGTCCACCCACCGCGGCCGACGTGCGGGGGTTCGGCGTACACGTCTGCTGCCATGACGTAGGGCTCGACCTTGTAACGATGGACGCCGGCCCGCGTGCTGGCATGGTTGATCGGGTTCAAGATCGAGAACAGCTCGCCGGCCTTATCGCCGTCACCCAGTTCGGCGAAGGCGAGCACCGCCCAGATCGCTCCGTGGGTGTACTGACCGCCATTCTCCCTGACGCCAGGCAAGTACCCTTTGATGTAGCCGGGATCGAGGTTGGAATGGTCGAACGGCGGGGTGAACAGCAGGACGAGCCCGTCACCTCGTCGCACCAAGTACTCCTCCACAGCGGCCATCGCCTGCGCCGCGCGGGCAGGATCGGCGGCACCCGACAGAACGCTCCACGATTGGGCAATCGAGTCGATCCGACACTCGGCGTTCGTGGCGGAACCGAGCGATGTGCCATCGTCGAAGTAGGCCCGCCGGTACCAGTCGCCGTCCCAGCCGTCGCGCTCGAGCGCCCGCTGGAGCGCCTTCATGTGGGTTCGCCAGCGTTCGGCGTGAACGCGATCACCGCGAGCTTCTGCGATCGGCGCGAACGCGTCTAGTGCGGCGTACAGGAACCAACCCAGCCAGACACTCTCACCGCGACCCTCATGACCGACCCGGTTCATGCCGTCGTTCCAGTCGCCCGACCCGATTAGCGGCAGCCCGTGCGCACCAACCTTAAGGCTCCTGTCAAGAGCTGCCGCACAGTGGTCGTACAACGACGCTGACTCCGGCGAGACTGCCGGCTGGAAGTAGGCGTCGTCCTGATCCGACGGAAGGGTCAGCCCATCGAGGTACGGCACGGTCTCATCGAGCACCGCCGAGTCGCCCGTGACCGCGAGGTAGCGATCGGTCGCGTACGGTAGCCAGAGAAGGTCGTCGGAGATCCGGGTTCGGACACCGCGGCCCGACGGTGGATGCCACCAGTGCTGCACGTCTCCCTCGACGAACTGACGTGACGCCGCCCTGAGGAGATGCTCTCGGGCGATTTCGCGCTTCGATGTCACCAGCGCGATCACATCCTGGAGTTGATCGCGGAACCCGTAGGCACCGCCAGCCTGATAGAACGCCGCGCGCGCCCACATCCGACACGCCAACGTTTGGTATGTGAGCCAACGATTGAGCATGATGTCCATCGAGCGGTCGGGTGTCCGTACCTGGATAGTGCCTTGGGCATCGTCCCAATAGCTTGCAACGCTGCTCAGAATTGCATCGTGGTCGGCCGTTCGTCCGCGTCGAATCAGTTCGGACGCCGCCGCCGCATCGTTGGCCTCGCCGAGCAGAATCACAATCTGGGTCTGCGCCCCGCCGGCAATCTCGACGCTGGTCTGCAGGGCGGCGCACGGGTCGAGGCCGGCACCCGTTGCTCCCAGGAGCCGGTGTCCGCGGTCGAGGCCTGCTGGTCGATCTGGAGCGGCATTACGGCCGAGGAACTCGGTTCGATCGGCCGTCCAGGCAGTTTGGCGTCCGCCGAGGTCGAGGAACGCGACCCGGCCGGCGAACTCGGTGTTCCACGGATTGCGGACCAGGATCGCCTGAGTTTCAGCGTCCAGCGACGTGATAATCCGGGGAGCGCTGGCACCGCGCGAGGTGCCCAGCACCCATTCAGCGTAGGCGGTCACCGACAAGCGCCTGAGGCGACCTGATTGGTTCTCAATCGTCAGCACAGAGATTTTGAGGGAGTCGTCGAGTGGAACGAACTGAACCAGGTTGAGTCCGATGCCGTTGTGGACGTGTTCGAACCGGCTGTATCCGGCACCGTGACGGGCGACATACGTCGACTCGTCGCAGCGGATCGGCTGAACGGTCGGACCCCACAGCTCGCCGCTGTCGTCATCGCGGATGTAGATCGCCTCGCTCACCGGATCGGTGACCGGGTCGTTGGACCACGGCGTGAGTTGGTTCTCACGGCTATTCCCCGACCATGTATAGCCAGAACCAGACTCTGAGACCTGGAACCCGAACGACTTGTTGGCGATCACGTTCAGCCAGGGAGCTGGGGTGGATTGTCCCGGGCCGAGGATCGTGACGTACTCGCGGCCGCCATCGGCAAAGCCGCCGAGCCCGTTGAAGAACTCCAGATCCTGACGCGGCACAGTCGCTTGGCTGACGATGTTCTTCGATTTGACTGGCGCCGTGGGCGGACCGATTCTCTCTGGGCGGTCCAGTCGTATGACCTGTTCGGCAAGACTGCCTCGGCGGCTCAGTAACACGGCCCTCGCTGCGCTCTGCAGCAGTGTTCGGTCCTCGTCCGAAAGCTGGTCGCCGCGCAGTATGTAGACGCCGCCTCGGCCTGGATGACCATCGTTGACCAAGATCGACTGGCTCGTCCGTACCACGCTTTCGAGCGAATCATGAAGGTTCTGGGTATAGGTCGCACCATGTTCATTGAGGATCACGAGGTCGACATCGAGCAGTTTCAGGCGCCAGTACTCGTGGGCGCGGAGCAGTTGACGGACGATGTCAAGATCTTCGACTTCGTCGATTCGCACGAGCACAATCGGTAGGTCGCCGGAAATACCGTGCGCCCACAGACCTGGTGCCCCTCGCTCGTTGCGACCCAGCACGCTTGCGGACGGTCGCAACGAGACGTCAGAGAACAAGATCCGGTTGGCCAGGCGTTGGAACAGGTGGGCCTCGTCGGCAGTGATCCCCAAGTGATTGAGCTGGACCTGGGCCTGGGTCCAAGCGAGGATCGCGGCCCGTTCAAAAGATGCCGAATCGCGGTACTTGTCGGCCAGATCCAAGACCTCCTCGCGCGATTCGGCCACCACGGTCGAAAAGGTCGCATGAGCGGTCGCGCCGGGGGCCAGCGTGATCCTGCACCGCAGACTGAAAATTGGATCGAGCACGGCACCCACCGTGTTCGAGAGCGGATGCCCATCGAAGACGGAGACCGGGGAGCGAGCAGACCGGCCCCGACCGAGGAACCGGGCGCGATCAGTTTCGTACTGGATGACGCCATCGACCTGCTCCTCGATCGCTGCGACATGTGCGGCCCAGATCGGCTGCTCATCACTCGAGCGTGGACGGCGTGTCGCCAAGAGGGCGCCGATGTGGGGGATGAATTCAGTCTGGACGAACAGGTTTTGAAACGCCGGGTGGGCCATGTCGGCGGCCTGTGGCGCGAGTGCGATCTCGGAGTATGACGTCAGCTCGATCTGGCGCTCCTGCGAGCTGTAGTTGGTCAACGACACACGCCGGATCTCGGCGTCGTGCTCAGCAGAGACGACGACCGTCAGGCCGGTTGCGATCGAGCCGTCGCGACGAGAGAACTCGGCGCGGTCCTCGGAATACGTGACGTCATAGCTGTCTGCCTCCTTGCCAACCGGCTGGTGACCTGCAGACCAAACCGTGCCCGTATGCATGTCACGCAGAAACAGATAGCTGCCCCACGAGTCGCTGGTCGCATCCTCCCGCCAACGGTTGATCGCCACGTCCCGCCAGCGGCTGTAGCCGGATCCGGCGGTTGTAACCATGACTGCGTAACGTCCGTTGGACAACAGGTGCGTCCTCGGGATCGCGTCGTGGGGTGATGTGAAACGACGCAGCATCGGTGGGACGAGATCACGCACGTCGGCGGCACTTTTCACCTCTTCGGCACGTGGGCGAGCGACGAGCACGTCGCGCGGCATCCGCTCCTGCAGCAACAGCTCCGTGGCCTCGACGATCGGGTCGGCATGGAAACGTTCCACCATCACGCGAGCGTTCAAGACGTTACCGAGAGCGACCAGCGCCATCCCCTGGTGATGGGCCATATAGCTCTTCACGATTGCGACCGACTCCCCTTCAGGGAGTCGGCGTGCGGTGTAGTCGAGCGCCTCTCGAAAGCCGTACCGCCCGCTCGCACCCGCATTGCTCAAGTGGACGAAATTGCGGACGGCGGCCTTGGGCGCAATCATCGCCGCTAGTGCCGTGGCGTAGGGGGCGACGACGACGTCCTCGCTGAGGCCTCTCTTGAGACCGAGGCCGGGCACCCCGAAGCTCGAGTATTGGTACGTCTGCATGAGGTCGCGAGCGTTGAAACCTGACTCGGAGATGCCCCACGGGACACCGACTTCGGCGGCGTATCGGATTTGGCGGGCGACGACCAACCGGTTGCTGTGATCGAGCAGGCTGTCGGCTGGTGAGCGCATCACAAGGTTCGGCATTAGGTACTCGAACATCGATCCGGACCACGAGATCAGGGCGGAACCGCGACCGACCGGCGTCATTGAGCGGCCCAGCCGGAACCAATGGTCAGGGGTGACATCCCCCTTGGCGATCGCCAGAAAGCTGGCGAGACGGGCTTCGGAGGCAAGCAGGTCGTAGTAGCTCGGATCCAAGGTTCCGTCGCGGACCCTGAACCCGATCGAGAAGAGTTTGCGGGTCGGGTCGAACAGGAAGCTGAAGTCCATCTCCCGGAACAGCTGCTGGGCCTTCTGGGAGATCGCCTGCAACCGTCGAACGAGCATCGTCGCCTGCGCTGATCCGTCTCCCGTGGCATGCATTGGCGGGTCGGACAGCTCGGCGATCGTCGAGAAACCTGACGTCTGCGCTGGAATCTGGAGCAGCGAGAGGTCTCGCACATGGCTGCTCACGGCGAGCCGAACGGCCTCCGCCCAAGTCACCAGTTCGCTTTCTGGACCATCCCCACGCTCTGCCGTGATCGCCGCTGCAACATCTGACAGCGTCCGAGTGCGTGCGGAAAGGTCGCTCAGCAACGTGACCCAGTCTTCGGACGTGGCGGGGACGATGCCGGTCGTCGCTGTGCCCAGTTCAAGCGCTTCGTCGAGGTGCCGTCTGGTGAGTGTCTGGCTTCTGCGGTGATCGCCGATCGCTCCGGCGGCGGAGCGGCACAACGTGATCCCGTCACCGATCCCTGCCAGCGCAGCCTCAACCGGCAGCGGTTGGTCAATCATCTGACGACAGGCGTTCGAGAGCGCCAGCAGGTGACCGGCGAGATTACCGCTGTCGACCGATGAGACGTATTCCGGCTCGAGCCGCCGCAGGTCGCGTGTGTCGTACCAGTTGTAGAGGTGTCCGCGGAAGCGTTCGAGGCGATCGATCGTCTCCAGCGTTGCCTCCAGTCGCTCGACCATTTCGAACGTCCCGATCCAACCGAAGTCGCGAGCGGTCACGGTCGCCAGCAAGTACACCCCGATGTTCGTCGGCGACGTTCGATGGGCGACCACCGGATGCGGGTCGTCCTGGAAGTTGTCGGGCGGCAACCCATGATCCTCCGGGCCGACGAAGGTCTCGAAGAACAGCCATGTCCGGCGAGCGGTAAGACGCAGTGCCTCGACATTGGCGGCCGACAGCTGTTCTGACGCTGACGAGTCGAGCGGCCGGCTGATCCAGCGAGCGGCGAGGGGCGAAACGATCCACAGCAGAACAAACGGTGCCGCAATCCAGCCCGCTTCCGGCTTGACAGCGAGGACAGTGCCCGCAGTCGCGACAGCAATCGCGACACCGCCCGACATGTGCCGGTAGAAGCCTCCGAGCCTGAGGTCGCGGCTGGCCTTGACCTGCGCTGCGGTCGTCCACTCGAGAAGGTTGCGCCGTGTGCCGTACACACGAGCCAACGTGCGCACAATAGCGTCGACCATCAGCCATGCCTGAAAGGCGAGGAACGTGACACCAAGAGTCATGTGGGCAGCAGCGAGAGCGACGTCCGCGCCGACTGCTCGAACGTGACTACGTTTTGAGATGCCGCGGCGGCGCGGTCGGAGACCAGCCAGGACGGGCAATGCGGCCGGGATCGCCAGCGAGGCGATCACGAACGCTGACCACACAACGGCGGAGACCGAGGGTACTGTCCAAGCAGCGACGAGGGCGGCAAACGCGCATGGCGCGGACATCGTCCGTCGAAGGTTGTCGATCATCTTCCAGCGACCGATGCCGGGGATTGACGTCCGGCCGCGTCGGCCTGTGGCGTCACGCGCCCGGCCGAGGATCCAGGGCAGAAGCTGCCAATCGCCTCTCGCCCAGCGGTGCTGGCGGGAAGCCGAAACCAAGTAATTCGCCGGGAACTCATCGAACAGCTCGACGTCGGTTACCAGCCCGGCTCGGGCAAAAACACCCTCGAACAGGTCATGGCTGAGGAGCGAGTTCTCGGGAACCCGCCCCTCCAACGCCGCTTCGAAGGCGTCGATGTCGTAAATCCCCTTGCCTGTGAAGCTCCCCTCCTTGAACAAATCCTGGTAGACGTCGGAGACGGCGGATGCATACGGGTCGATTCCAGCAGATCCGGAGAAGATCCGCTGAAAGACCGATCCACCCCGTTCGGCCGGGAGCGTCGGGGTGATCCGAGGCTGGAGCACGCCATACCCATGAGTCACCCGGCCGGTCAACGGATCGAAGGTCGGCTGGTTGAGCGGGTGGGCGATCGTTCCCACGAGGCGCCCAAGGGCACCCATCGGCAGCCGAGTATCGGCGTCGAGCGTGACGACATAGCGAACGTCTGTCGGCGCGGTCGAAGCCGCCCGTTCGTTGGTCAGAATCCGAGTCGTCGTCGAGCCGCGCAGGAGGGTGTTGAGTTCGTGGAGCTTGCCGCGTTTGCGTTCCCACCCCATCCAACAGCCCTCGGCCTCGTTCCAACTTCGGTTTCGGTGGAAGAGCAGGAACCGGGCGCCTCCACCCGGGGCGTCGCCGTGACGTTCGTTGAGCCGGTCGATGCCCGACGACGCTGCAGCAAGCAACTCGTCGTCCCCTGGAACAGTCTCGGTCGGGGCGTCGAGCCAGTCAGACAGCAGAGCGAACCTGAGATCGCCCTCGCGGTTCCCCAGGTAGTGGATCTCGAGGCCGCCGACGAGGGCTTCGACGTCGTCTTGATTAGTGAGCAGCATCGGTACGACGACGAGCGTGCGGAGCCGTGATGGCACCCCAAGATCGAGGTCCAGCCGGGGCAGGGCGCGTGGGCCGAGCACGCGGGTGACCATTCGGTTGACGAGCGCGATCGCCAGGTCGGAGGCCGGGAGGAGGGCGAGCACGGCGACGACGAAGATGCCAAAATCAACTGCGCGTCCATCTCGGGATAGCAGCAGCGGTACGGCGAGCACCACCGCCGTGACCAGCGCCAGCGTCCCGATATAACCGGCGACGGGGAACCGGACATAGGCCCGCCGCAGCCGACGAGCCAATGGAACCCGGACGTGGAGGGCGCGCTCGAGCGCCGGGCGGCCCTCGGATACCAGGTAGTAACCGGGGTCCCGGCCTCGAGCTGCGAGGCCCGGTTCGACCTCGTCAGCCGATGGTGCCGCATCGGCCATCGCAACGGCAGCGAGGGCGACCCCGGCCTCGGTGACACTCGCGCCCCGTGCAAGCGCTTCGATGGCGTGCCGATATCGATCTCGCGTGGCGAAATCCATATCCCCGAATGCGCTTCGCGCACAGAGGAGCTCATCGACTAAGCCGACGCTCTCGACGAATTGCGACCAATCGGACGACGAGATCAGGCGCATGCTGGTAATCACGTTGCGGACCGTCACATTCATCACCGCCTGGCGCTGGTGTGCGAGGCGGACCATCTCCTCGGCGGTGGTCCCCTGGCCCGCGAGATGCGTCTCCAGCCAGCGGAGGGCGGGGGTCACCGCTGGGTCCTGATCGCGGAGGCGCTGGAAGAGCTGGACGCTGGCGGCTGTCGGGAGCGTCGTGCGGGCCAGCCGGCGCAGGGATGACGCGGCGACCTCCGGGCTGTCCGTGCCGAGGCCGAGCAGGCCGTCGGCGAGATCGTCCGCCATCTGCCGCGCTGCCCGGCTCCGCACGATCTGTTCCGAAAGGCGTCGGAGGTTATCTACGAGGAGGATACGGAGGCTGATCGCGATCGCCCAGAGCTCGCCGATCGTCAGCGGTTCCACCTCCTGGTAGGCCCGCACCATCCGCCGCAGGCTCTCCGGGTCGAAACGGCTGTCGGTGTGAGCGATGTATGCCCAGGCGAGCCCCATCACCCGCGGATATCCCGCCAGCGGTCCCTCGACGAGCTTGGGCAGTTGGCGGTAGTAGTCCGAGGGTAGGTCGTCTCGAATTTCGCGGAGTTGCTCGTCAACGATGGGGAAGTTGTCGACAAGCCACTCAGCGGCTGGCGTGATCGAACGTTCTTCCTTGATCGCCCCGGCCAGGAGGCGGTACGACTCGACCAGGACACGACCATTTTCGGCGATACGAGGATGCACGTTGCGCCCACGACGGTTAGCGCCGGCGATCCTCTGGGCCGCAGCGAGCGTGTGAGCGTGCTGCTCGAGCCGCTCGACGCTGAAGAGTTCCGCGAGAATCGGTTCCTCGAATTCATCCGGGGACCGACCACGCCCGCGATCGCAACTGAGCGGGTCTCTGACAGGGGATTTTGATCGCATCTTCACCTTTCAGCGCTCGAACTGGCAAAGCCTACGCAAGGTCTCAACCTGGGGACGGTGTCGAGACTGGGTCGACCCGCCGGGTCATCTAGCGTAATCGAACAGATACCCGGAGGAGGTCGCAATGCATGAATGGGACGAGCGGACCGACTTGTTGGCGCATTCGGTGATTGGCTACGCGATTGAACGACTGAAGGTCCCCAAGGACCCGCATTGGGGAGCCAGGCCGGCTCAAGAACTGAATGCCGCGTTAGACGGCAGTGTGTCGCCCGTGGGGATCGGGGGCCATGAGGCCCTCCGGCTGTTCCGTGACGTGCTGATGCCGGCGACCCGGCCGTTCGACCATCCGATGGCGCTTGCGTACGTG
>JANOTN010000339.1:0-10389 GCA_031416375.1 Ilumatobacteraceae bacterium | reverse complement strand
AGCGTGCTATTCGCCGCGGCGACGTAACTGGCGTGGTGTTTGCCGTGGTGCAATTCGATGATCCGGCTGCTGAGATACGGTTCAAGCGCAGCAGGGTCGTAGGCGAGATCTGGAAGTGTGTAGGTCAAAGCTGAGCTCCTTCGTTGTCGACCAAGCTACTCGGAGGTAACGATTGGATTGCCAGGGGCCAGGTCGGCAAGCTGGCGAAGGCTCGTACCGTGAACGTGCCGGCCCCCTCAATTTTGGGTGGAACTGCGGTAAATAAAAACCCGCCTGCTGGCAGGGCTGCCAGACCGGTGAGGTGCTCGATGATCGGGATATCGGCTCGCAGCAGCGCGCTGTGAACGGGGCGTCGCCAGTCGTCCGTACTGTCGATGTTGAGCGAATCGATGCCAACACATGCCACCCCCGCGGTGACCAGATTCTGGGCGGCGGCCTCGGTGAGGTGCGGGTGGTCGACCATGTAGGCGTCGGTCCCGAAGTGGCTTGAGTGATCGGTGCGAATCAGCACGGCGTACCCCGCAAGCCCAGCCAACTCGTCGGCGTCAAGGTCGATCGATCGTTCACCGACGCGGTTGATGCACACAGCATGCACTCCGGCGACCCTCTCCAACGGCAACTCAGCGAGGTCATGGCCATCGGCGTAACGATGGAATGGCACGTCGATGTATGTGTCTGTATTCGTACACATCGTCACCATCCCGATCGTGAACGTGACACCCGGCCCATAGATCTCCTCGGCCGCCTCGCGTGTGAGGTGCGTCCCGATGTTCGGCACCGGCAACCCTGGATACGTCACCATCCCATCGGTCACCCGATGGCTCAAGTCGATGAGCCGTGGCATGGCCACACCGTAGGCGCTGACTCGTCGCAGGTCCCAGCGGTTCGGTCAAGAATGCCGCAAGCCGAGGCTCCGACCACTCCGCCATCGCCGCGATTCCGGGCGCAACCAGGCGCCACAGTACATTGAATAGGACGTCCTATTCAATAGGACACACAGGGCCAGCGATCGGGGGTCACCGTGACGACAACGCCAACCGAACTTGCACACCCGCTCACGCCGGACTTCATCCCGCACGCCTGGCGGCCACTCGCTTCGGCATCGCTTGATACAACGACGGGGTTTGTCACCGTCACGTGGCCCGACAGGCAGTCATTCAACGCCTACTCGCTCTGGCTGGCCGAGAACGCCGAGGGATACGGGCTGGAACCGTCGAGTCGCGAATCGACGCTCGAACCCCGCGATCTCCCCGACCCGCTCGCCCTAGTCGCAGCGCGAGTCGATCAGGACGGCGCACTCTCCATCGACTGGTCCGATGGTCGCCGCCTCCGAATTCATCCTGGCTGGCTGCGCCACATCGCCGACGAGCAGCATCTTCCGTCGAGTGCGCTCCCGGAACCCATGATGTGGACGGGCAGCGACTTCAGTGAACCGCCGACGATCGACGGGTCAAGGATTCTCGACAACGATGCGGTGCTGGAGGAATGGCTGACGCTGATGATCAAGTACGGCATTTGCCGCCTGGTCGATACGCCGACCAATCTCGACTTTGTCGGGCAACTCGTCGGTCATGTCGGCCCGATTCGCGACACCAACTTTGGTCCCGTGTGGAGCGTCAAAGCTAAGCCCGACCCTGATTCGACCGCCTATACCGGGCTCGATCTTGGGCAGCACACCGATCTCCCGACTCGTGAGGTTCCTCCGGGGTTCCAGTTCCTACACTGCGTCGAGAACACAGTCGCCGGCGGCTGGTCGCGTATGTCCGACGGGTGGGCCGTTGTCGAGGCAATCCGCGCCGAACACCCCGAGGCGTATGAGGCGCTGACCACGTTCGAGTGGGTGTTCTGCAACCGTGCCAAGGACGCCGAGCATCGCTGGATCGGCCCGATCATCGATCACGGCAGCAAGCGGCAGCCGCTCACGTTGCGGGCGTTCTACCCTGTGCGCACCGCTCCCCACATGTCACAAGCCGACATGCCGCGCGCCTACGAATCGTTGCGGGTGTTCGCCACGATGGCCCGCGATCCGCGGTTCCAGCTCGTCTATCCGTTCAAGCCGGGAGACCTGGTTGGGTTCGACAACCGTCGAATTTTGCACGGCCGCGACGCCTTCGAGAGCGGTGGGTCGCGGCATCTTCGCGGCTCCTACGCCGACCATGACGATTTCTACTCACGACTGCGAGTGCTGCGCCGTTCATGATGGTCGGGACTGGCCTCCGCTTCGCTTCGACTGCTCCCTCCGTGCGGCACTGGCCTCACCGAAACCCTCCCAATCTCCAACCCTCTGAAAGGACCTACTAGTCATGAGTGCTGTATTCATCACGTGTGCTATCACCGGTAGCGGCGACACGGCCGGTAAGTCGGACAAGGTACCCGTCACCCCTGAGCAGATCGCCGACGACTGCGTCGCTGCCGCCAAAGCCGGAGCGGCGGTCGTTCACATCCACGTACGCAACCCAGTTACCGGTGCCGGTGCCCGCGATCCAGATCTATACGCGGAGGTCGTCGAGCGCGTGCGTGCGTCGGGCACCGACGTAGTGCTCAACCTCACGGCGGGGATGGGCGGCGATCTGACGCTCGGTTCGGTCGAGCACCCGCTCCCTCTCAGCGAGGTCGGCACCGACATGGCCGGTGCCAGCGAACGGCTTGAACATGTGCGCCGCCTGATGCCGGAAATCTGCACACTCGACTGCGGTTCGATGAACTTCGGCGAGGGCGACTACATCATGACCAACAGCACGTCGATGCTGAAGGCAATGGCACGTCAGATTCAGGAGTTAGGTGTCCGGCCGGAGATCGAAGCGTTCGATACGGGCCACCTGTGGCAGGCGAAATCGCTCGCTGCCGAGGGTCTGATCGACGACCCGGCGATGATCCAGTTGTGCATGGGTGTGCCGTGGGGCGCCCCACCTGACGTCAACACGTTCATGGCGATGGTCAACAACGTGCCGGAATCGTGGACCTGGAGCGCGTTCTCGATTGGCCGCAAGCAACTCGAATACGTGGCGTTGTCAGCGATCGCCGGAGGGAACATTCGGGTCGGGCTGGAGGACAATCTGTATCTCGGCCGCGGCAAGCTCGCCACCAACGCCGAACTCGTGACGCGGGCTGTGGAAATCCTTGACAGCATCGGTTATGGACTCAAAGGCCCCGACGAAGTTCGTTCCGATCTGAAACTCACCAAACATGGCTGAGGGACCGAGTATCAACACTGCTACAGCGATCGGCTGCGGTGTGATTGGCGCCGGGTGGGTAGCCCGGCTTCGGATTCGCGGTGTCGATGTGCGCACGTACGACCCGTCACCTCAAGCCGAGCAAATCCTGTCGGAGGTCCACGACAATGCGCTCCGGGCGTGGAGCGAACTCGGCCTCGAACCGTCACCCGACGCGATCGGTTCGCTGAGGCTGTGCGAATCGATCGAAGATGCAGTCGCCGGAGCCGAGTTGGTAGTCGAGAGCGTTCCCGAACGGCTTGGACTCAAGCACACCACCCTGCTGGCAATCGACGCAGCGACCGACCCGACAGCGATCATCGCTTCATCGACTTCTGGATTCCGTCCATCACAGCTGGCCGCACCGCTCGCTCACCCTGAACGATTGATTGTCGGCCACCCGTTCAATCCGGTGTACCTACTGCCGCTCGTCGAGGTCGTCGCCGGTGAGCGCACCGACCCTTCGGTCACTGACCGAGCGATCGAGATCTACCGCGCACTCGGCATGCACCCGCTCCGGGTGCGGGCCGAAATTGACGCTCACATTGCCGACCGCCTGCTGGAGGCGGTCTGGCGGGAAGCACTCTGGCTGGTCAATGACGGGATCGCCACGACTGAGGAAATCGACGACGCGATCCGGTACGGCTTCGGCCTCCGGTGGGCCCAAATGGGCCTCTTCGAGACCTACCGAATCGCTGGCGGGCTCGGCGGCATGCGCCACTTCATCGGACAGTTCGGCGAGTGCCTATCGTGGCCGTGGACGAAATTGATGGACACCCCGGAGCTAACCGACAAGTTGATCGACACGATCGCTGGACAGTCCGACGCTCAGTCAGGGCACTACGACGTGCGGGAGTTAGAACGAATTCGCGATAAGAACGTCGCCGCAATCCTGCTCGCCCTCGAGAAGAACAACTGGGGGGCCGGCCAAACGATCGCCGCACTGCGAAGTCAGTAATCCGCCTATCGTACGCAGGCACCGCAGTCCCTGGCCGATCAGCGCAGAGCGCCGATAACCGGGAGTTTGCCCAGGTGCACTGCGAGCGCAGATGTCGTACGGTGGTAATCGAGAGCCACCACCCGGTGCACGAATCGAGGAGCGATGGCCAGAGAAGACGACGACATCCTGCTGGGTGATCCGATCACACTGACCGCCGACGATCACGACAGTGACGGCGACGGTGTCGGTGACTGCAGGAGCGACTCGTTGGCACCGACCCCGGCGACGCGTCAGACCACCTCCGGCCCGACCCGACAATTATTCCAGACGCCAAAGGCGACCCGCGCGGCGATCTCGAGCGCGCCACCTTCGAACGCGAGACCGCCTTCGACCCGACAGCGGTGATGCCTGAGGGCATGAGCATCGAGTCGGGCCTCGAGGGTCTCAAGAACATCGACGGCAGCGACCTGTCGACAGGATCGAACCACTTCGGCGTCGGCGAAGAGGCGATCCTTGATAGTCGACTCAATGCCAACTCACCATTCAACGTGGACCGTGACCCCTTCGCTCCAAGCGCCAGCGGCGGAACCTCCAGCGAGAGCGGCAGCGCCGCACCGGTCGGTGCCGACCTCACCTCCAGGTCACCCAAATGGGATCTCGTCTCGGGTAAGCAATCCGGCGGCCTCACGATAACCATCGGCGAGCCGAAGATCGTCCCCAACCCCCCGGAACCCAAACTCACGATAACCATCGGCGAGCCGAGAATCGTCCAGGACGACACTCTCGACGGCTGAATCCGATCCGCCGTCGTCTGGGTCGGCGCCGCTTAGCGAACGACGAACTCAGCGAAGCGGCGGATGCCTTCTTCCAGATCGGCGTCGCCGAGCGCGAAGCTGAACCTCGCGTAGCCGGGCGCACCGAACGCTTCACCGGGAACGAAGGCGATTTTGGCCTGGTCGAGCACGATGTCGGCGAGTTGCATCGTCGTGTCTGCGACCACCCCGCCGTATGACCGACCGAGTAGGCCCTTGACATTCGGGAAGCAGTAGAACGCGCCCTGTGGCTCAATGCACGAGACGCCGTCGATGTCGGACAGCATCCGGTGCATGGTGATACCGCGGCGGGCGAATGCGGTGCGCATCATCACGACGTCGTCGAGCCCGCCGGACACGGCCGCGAGTGCGGCTCGCTGGGCAATGTTCGACACGTTCGACGTGGCGTGACTCTGGAAGTTCGTTGAGGCCTTGACAACATCGTTCGGCCCGATCAACCATCCGACTCGCCATCCGGTCATCGCGTACGTCTTGGCGACGCCGTTGAGCACGAGGCACTGGTCGGCAATGTCAGGCACGAGCGTCGGCATCGACGAGAATTCGTGCCGACCGTAGGTGAGGTGTTCGTAGATTTCGTCGGTGACGACCCAGACGCCACGCTCGATCGCCCACTCGCCGATGGCGATCGTTTCGGCAGGTGTGTACACCGAACCTGACGGGTTGTCTGGGCTGACGAACAGCAGCACCTTCGTACGATCGGTCCACGCCGCTTCGAGTTGATCAACGGTGACCTTGAACGATGTCTCATCGTCGGTTTCGACGATCACCGGCACTCCACCGGCCAGCGTGATCGCCTCGGGGTAGGTCGTCCAGTATGGGGCAGGGCAGATCACCTCGTCACCGGGATCGCATAAAGCGGCGAAGGCGGTAAAGACGGCGTGCTTGCCACCGTTGGTGACGAGCACCTGGCTGCCATCGACCTTGAATCCCGAATCACGAAGCGTCTTTGCGGCGATCGCATCCTTCAGCTCGGGAAGCCCGCCTGCCGGTGTGTAGACGTGGTTTTTCGGTGCTCGGCAGGCCTCTACTGCGGCCTCAACGATGTGGGCCGGCGTCGGGAAGTCAGGCTCGCCGGCACCGAATCCGATCACATTTTCGCCCTGCGCCTTGAGCGCCTTGGCCTTCGCATCGACAGCGAGGGTGGCGGACGGGGCAATCGCAGCAAGGCGTCGAGATACTCGTTTCACGGTCCCCAATCGTGCCAGATATCCACCCCGATTCCCCGCTGGTGCTCGTTCGATCCCATTCCGTCAGTATGGCGCGAGCCCTCACCGGCAAACTGATGACACCCGTCCGACCTCAAGGCCCCGGGCGATGATCGAGAGCACCCGATAACGACGACCACAAACGTGATTCCTCGCGCCACGGAACCGGCAAACTGCAGTGCGTCACAATGACCTCGAGGGCAGCACGTAACGGCGTCTGCCAACCGGCGATAGCCGACAGCGTCGGCCGGTGTTATCGCGCGTCGTTCTTGGACGGTGTCGGTGGTCTGTCTACCGCGACCGGTAGATCTTGCTCCGATGATCAACGGCGAGGATCGTGACGACTCGGGCCCCGTGATCGGTCTCGTAGACGATCCGGTAGTCACCTCGGTTGGCGCTGTGCTTTCCTTCGAACTCGAATCGCAGCCGGTGCCCGACGCGGTCA
The DNA here is from genome assembly GCA_031416375.1 of Ilumatobacteraceae bacterium. Taxonomy (GTDB): domain Bacteria; phylum Actinomycetota; class Acidimicrobiia; order Acidimicrobiales; family Ilumatobacteraceae; genus Ilumatobacter. The sequence goes on along the minus strand of JANOTN010000339.1, from coordinate 3,754 downwards.
GGGTTTTCGGACAGTGCGCTGTAGGCGAACTCGACGATAGCGGTGGCGATCTTTCCTGGCAGCCGCCGCAGGTCCCGCTGGGCGGTCGGCGACCATGCGATGTCGAACGGCTTGTCGGTGGTCACGGGCGTTTGATCAGAGCGAGTGCCTCGGCTCGGGTCAAGCGCGTCGCCTTGCCGGTGACGGCCTCGCGTTGCGAGCGTCGGATCGAACGCATCAATACCGGATCACTGAGGATCTGCAGCGTCTCTTCGAGCGACTCGAGATCATCGATGCTGAGCATCACTGCCGCTGGGCGACCGTGCTTGGTGATCACGACTCGCCCGTGGCCGCGTTCTAGCCGCTCGACGACTTCTGAGAGTCGGTTCTTGACGTCGGCCAGGGCGACGTGGTCTGCGAGCGCCATAGCCAGAAGTGTAGCCAGAACTTGAAGGTGTCAGGCAGCCGCAGGGCAAGTCCTGGTTCGAGACCCGGCGAACACCGATCGGACCGCGGCGTTCGACACATCCGTTCGGTTCCTTCGGTTTGCGCATCCCCGGCGCACGGTGGCCGCTGCGCTGCGGGAGACCCGGCGATCTCGGACGCACGGACTGGTACGCGGGCGCTGCGATTATCTGATGCGCGGTAAGGGTAGATCCGCCAGAGGCGATCACCGGGGCAGTGGTGGCGCGGGTGACCGCCCGGTAGAGCTCCACGTTCGGGCCGCGCAGCATGCCGTCCCTGCTCACGTCGGTGACGACGTAGCGAGCGCAGAGGGCCCGGTCCAGCCGCGCGAGGGTCACCCACAGATCACCGCCGTCACGGGTGCAGCCGCGGGCGGCGAGCCGGTACTGCACCGGGCCGTCCGGATCCTCGACGACGCGCACGTCAAGAGCGACCGCGATCCGCTCGCCGTGCGCGGCGATCGCCCGCCCGCACCATGCCGGGTCCTCCAGCGCAGCCGTGCCGAGGATGACCCGCGCGCAGTCGGTGGACAGCGCCCGCTCCAGCGAGGTGTCGTCGCGGATGCCGCCCGACAACTCCACCTTGACGTCCAGCTCCCCGATCACGGCCGCGAGCAGCTCGGCGTTGGAGCCACGGCCGAACGCGGCGTCGAGGTCGACCAGGTGGATCCACTCCGCGCCACCGACCTGCCACGCGAGAGCGGCGTCGCGCGGCGCGCCGCAGGTGGTCTCGATACCGACCTCGCCCTGGACGAGCCGAACGGCCTGGCCGTCGGCCACGTCGACGGCGGGCAGCAACGTGAACGCCACGGACAGCACCCTGCTAACGGCCGGAACCGCAACACCTCAAGTTCGCTCGCGTAGAGCCGGGTAACCATTGACGGCTCCAGGTGCCCAACCGGCGGACCCTCGCGCCGTAGGCGCACGGGAACGGTGTGAACAGAACGCGGCCACTTGCCTTGTTGGATGTTGCTACTGATCGACGGGTAGACAAGCCGACGATGTGTGGCTACACTTGTGGTCACAACAAAGGGAGTTGCCCATGCGATCGATTGGAGTCAGAGAGTTCAGGGACCAGGCAACCTCGATCCTTGCCGCGGGTGAGACGCTCGTGATCGAGCGCCATGGCGAGCCGATCGGTTTCTTCGTGCCGATCGTGGCCACGGACCGCCAGACCGGTCGTGAAGCGCTCGGGCGGCTCGGCAAGCTCGTCGAGGACGTGATCGCTCGATCCGGCGTCAGCGAGGACGATCTCGTTCGTGAGATCTCCGCCGGCCGACGTCGTCGCTGATGCGGCTGGTTGTCGATACGAGCGTGCTCGTCGGCGAGTTGCTCCGGGCCTCGGGGAGGGAACGTCTCGCTGACGACCGCCTCGACCTGTTCCTGCCCGAGCGGATGTGGGGAGAAGCAAAGCTAGAGCTCCCGAGACGGATCGCGGCGTTCGTCCGTCGCCGTGGCCTCGACCGTTCGATCGGTGACGAACTCGTTATGGCGTGCGTGGACGCCATCGAGGCGAACATCGTGATCGTGGACGAAGCCATCTACTCTCCGCTCGAAGCCGAGGCACTGGCTCGATCGTTGCGTGATCCCGCGGACTGGCCCGTGGTCGCCAGCGCGCTGGCGCTTAATGCCGGCATCTGGACCAACGACAACGACTTCCTCGGAACCGGAATTGCGACCTGGACCACCGACACCGTCAAGTCGTGGCTCGAGCGACACCGTTTGCCGTGAACCATCAAACTCTTCGATTGACACCGACACGGCGCGCGATATCGCCGCCCCGGCACGCCAACCAGACCCTCCGAACCGGCGGAGTGCACGCAGCGAGTACCCGATAATACGTTGCCGATAATGCTCGACTCCGCCATCTGCGACGTATCCGATAGGTGCCGGTCGTGACACGTCCATCGCCGTCGGTCCTCGGCTGATGTCGACCGCGTTACGTGGCCAAGTGGGCGGCTGTGGGCAGCTCGAGATGGCCACCGTCATTCGGGTGCAGCGCGGCGCTCCACTCTGGAGCCGGTCGATGATTGCTGGTTCTGCGTCGCTGTTGTCTTGCGCGGCAACTGAGACGAACCAGCGCCCACCTTGATTGCGTCGAGTCGTGTGGGGATCGGCGATCACCGCACACCCGATTGGAATCACGGCGATGCCGTCTGGTTGGTGTGGCGGTAGCCGGTGACGCGGATCACTGCGAGTGGGAGGGTTTGGCCTCGCCGGTCTGTGTCTGCGAAGTCGCCGAACTTGAGTAGCGAGCGGGGGTGCTTCGTCGGTTTGCTGCGGCTCCTGGATGCCCTGAATCGCCGCCGTGTTGTGCGCTGGTCCATTCAACAAAAAACTTTGTTAATCATAACGTACATATATTGCATATGGTGGGACGGTGAATATGGTTGCTGTCAACGAACGAATCTTGGGGAGGTGCACGATGGATGACAACGGAGTCCGCAACACACTCGACGTGTTGTTGGCTGGTGATCCTGATGTGATGGACCGCGATCAACTGGCCGGGTTCGTATCCCAACTGGGTCGTATCCGGGGTTGGTGCGCGGCGGCTGAGGTTCGGGTCAGTCGCCGTACCCGTCAACTCGCTGCCGAGGGTTGAACTGTCTGCGCGTAGCCGTCGGCGGGCCGATCTAGCGCAGACAGGTGGGTTTCAGGTCGGCTGACCGACATCCTGGTTCACCGTGGATCCGAAAACAATTCGACTGCCCGACTCGATGCTTCCCACCGACGGCCGATTCGGTTGTGGACCCTCCAAGGTTCGTTCGGAGCAGATCGACGCGATTGTCTCAGCAAGCCGGACGGTGATGGGTACGTCACATCGCAAACCGCAGGTGAGGAACCTGGTCGGCTCGGTTCGATCGGGACTGACCGAGCTGTTTGGCCTCCCCGACGGCTGGGAGATCGTGCTCGGCAACGGCGGCAGCACCGTGTTTTGGGATGCCGCAACGTTTGGTCTGATCGAGCGGCGCAGCCAACATCTGGTCTTTGGCGAGTTCTCGTCGAAGTTCGCCGAGGCGTGCGCCGGGGCACCCCATCTCGGCCAACCGACGGTCATCGAGAGCGCCACCGGCAACCACCCGGCAGCCCAGGCCGAGGTCGGTATTGATCTGTATGCGCTCACCCATAACGAGACGTCGACCGGTGTCGCTATGCAGCTCACAAGACCTGACGGAATCGATCAGGGCTCGATCGTGGCGGTCGACGCGACCTCAGCCGCAGGTGGATTGCGCTGGAATCCGACCGAGGTCGACGTCTACTACTTCGCTCCGCAGAAGTGTTTCGCTGCCGACGGAGGCCTATGGCTGGCC
>JANOTN010000338.1:0-3176 GCA_031416375.1 Ilumatobacteraceae bacterium | reverse complement strand
GCAGATGCCAAGAATCGCTTCCAGCGAGGCGGCTCCAATCAGGCCGACAAGCAAGACATAACTCACGACGGGAGCACCGAGCAACCAGGCCAGGCCAGCACCGCCGGTGAACACCAGCCCGATTCCTTGGGCGAAACGCTTCGGCGGGCCCGGCACAAATCGAGATTCGAATCCGAGTCGTCGAGTCTCGAAAGGGGTGACAACGCGAGTAACGAACTGGCCGAGCGGGCTGAGGGTCGGGCCGGTGAGCACGCGCGCCAGGAATCCGTACACCAGCGGTATCAGAATCCAGCCCTCCCGGAACACAAGGAAGGCAACCGACTGGGCGATTACGCCTACGGCGACAAGCCGCGACGACGTCTCGTTGACTGGGTTCGGGAAGCTGAACAGCTGGCGCACGGAATCAACCATATCCCGATAAATCCGATCAATCAACTCGGGTATTCGTACCGCAAGCTCGGGCTCGCTGAAATCACCTGAGATTCAACTACCGTCGAGCGCCGTGACGATCCGTCTCACCGTTGACCGCGCCCGCTGGTGGAACCACGCCTCCGATGTAGCTGCATCGGTCACAGGTCTGATACCGGTCGTGAAGGGCAATGGATATGGATTCGGACGTGTCGGTCTGGCGGTTGCGGCGGTCAAGCTGAGCCCGATTATCGCCGTCGGAACGATCCACGAACTCGACGGACTACCCGACGAGGCAACGCCCATTGTGCTGACGCCTACATTGTCGCCGCCGGCCTCGACCGAGCCGATTCTGACAGTCGGGAACGTCGCCCATATCGTCGCCCTCGCCGGTTGGCGCGGCAGAGTGATCGTCGAGTTGGCAAGCGAGATGCACCGATACGGAAACGGGATCGAACTCGTCGAACGAGCACAACAGGCGGGTCTACGCACGATGGGTGTCGCCATCCATCCGCCGATCGCCGGGAGTGACGAGGCACACCGCGATCAGATCGTGCGCCTGCTGTCGAGCATCGATCCGTCGCTCGACGTTTGGGTCAGCCATCTGGCACTCAACACCTACGAGTCGTTGCCTCAGTCCCACCGCTACAAACTTCGGCTCGGGACCTACCTGTGGCATGGCGATCGGGAGGCGATCCGGCTTGAGGCCGACGTGCTCGATACGCGCCAAGTACAGGCGGGTACACGGGCCGGGTATCGACTCGAAACCGTCGATGCGGATGGCACACTCGTGATGATTGGAGCGGGGTCAGCCAACGGCGTCGCCCCGCTGCACGACGGCCGCAGTCCATTTCACTTTGCTCGCCAGCGGATCACACTGCTGGAGCCGCCGCACATGCATACCTCGATGGGGTTTGTCCCGCAAGGCGGGCCGACACCGACCGTCGGTGACTGGGTCGATCTTCAACGTCCGCTAACGATGACCACCATTGATGAGCTGCGATGGATCTGAAGGCGCGCCACCCAGCGCCTGACGTCGCACGCGCGTTGGCAATCATCGGCGTGGTTGTCATGAACTATCACGGGTACCTGATCATCGACGGTGCCCGACGTGACGGCGGTTGGGCCTACGACTTGTTCGATCCGTGGACTGGTCCGCTGTCAACTCGCTTCGCGGTGGCGTTCGTGCTCGTCGCCGGAATCGGTGTGACGCTGCTCACGAGGTCGTCGATCGGCGACCGGCAACGGATCACCGACGTGCGCTGGAGACTCGTCCGACGTGGGTTTCTACTCTACGGCTTCGGCCTATTTTTCGATTTCATCTGGTCTGGCACGATTCTGCCGTTCTACGGGGCGATGTTCGTCGTTGCTTCGGCGCTCTTCACGCTTCGTAGCCGATGGATACTGCTGATCGGGCTGGTCGCCGCGCTGGCTGGTTGGTGCATCAGTTGGTGGGTCTACGAGCAGGCTCTCGACGGTCACGACACCGAATGGTTAACCTCCCCTGGGAGGCGATCGCCGCATGGTTTGTTGATTGATGTGTTCGTTAACGGCACGCATCCGCTACTGCCGTGGTTGGCATTCCTGTGCGTAGGCATAGTCGTTGGGCGGATGTTGGCGCTGTCGTGGTGGCGACCGGCGATCGCTGCAATCGGGTTCACGCTGTACACCTCGGCGACGATCGTCAACTCGCTCGGTCAGGGCGAACGCTCGGACCTGGTGCTCAGTGTCGACCCGATTGATCGGGGGATCGTCTACGTCGCCAGTGCGCTTGGCACTGCGCTGCTGGCGTTTACGGGAATTTCATGGATCGCCGAACGATTTGTTGATTCGAAACCGATCGACGCCCTCCGACGGGCCGGACAAATGTCGCTGACGCTCTACATCGCCCACGCCTTGGTGTACAACCTGCTGGTGCGCTGGGTCGACCTCATCGAGCCACGCGGCCTTGGTACTGCGCTCTTGTTCGCCGCCGTTTTTTGGCTGTTCGGCACGGCTTGTGCGGTGCGGTATCAGAGCCGATTTGGTCGCGGGCCAGCCGAACGGATCTACCGGCGACTCACGATGTAGCGCGCTGTGTCATGAGGAGCCGAGCCGATAGGCGAGGCGACCAATCGCTACGGTTGTTGAGCGCCATGCTGGTTGAGGACGTGTGGTTGTTGTGGCGAGATCGCTGGCGAGGATGCGTTGCAGAATTCGTGCGCAAACGGCTGCGGGTTTGCGATCGCCGTGGTGTTCCAGATCGAGTTGTGCTTTTTAACGTCTGATTGATCGATTCCATGATCCGGCGGAACGGTTTCAGGAATCGTTGCAACGGTCGGGTCGTGTTCTCGGACTTGATCGATGGCCGGATCAGGGTGATCCCGACGACGCCGAACTGTGGACCGCGGTCAACGCCAAACTCGCTTCGTTGCAAAAAGCCGACGGATCCAACGCAACACCATGGGCACAACTCCAAGTCGAGGTGTTGAACGTTCGGATGCAGAACGATCGTCGATGACTGTCGGATGGATCACATCGAGTTCTTCCGCAACGGCGGCAACACCTCAATCGACAACATGCTCCCGTTGTGCGAGAAGTACCACCACCTCGTCCACGAAGGCGGCTGGAAACTCACCATGACATCAGGCCGGATCGCCACCTGGCAACGACCAGACGGCACCATCTGGCAAACCGAACCAACCATCAACCGGCGACCCTGGAGACGAGCCGATAGGCGAGGCGACCAATCGTTACGGTGCGCTATTTCGACGGCGCAGCAGGCGAAA
>JANOTN010000337.1:0-10821 GCA_031416375.1 Ilumatobacteraceae bacterium | reverse complement strand
GATCGGCGGGAGATGATTCGACCGTTGCGTGTCGTCGCCGCGTGCGATCAAGGTCGGGCCGGCGTGGCTCAACCCGACAAAACGGGCGTCAATGGGCGGCATTCCAGTACGGGCGTACTCCTCGAACCAGATCAACTGCCGAGTCAGCGACAGGCCACGCCCGCCGAACTCGACCGGCCAGCCGATACCGGCCCAGCCAGCGTCGTATTGCCTGCGCTGCCACGCAAGGTCGTACTCACGCCATCCGGCGACAGCGTGCGGACGCTTCTGAGTCGGCGCATTCTCGGCCAGCCAGGTACGCACCTCATCACGAAAGGCATCGTCATCAGCCGAGAACGCCAGATCCACTAGCTGAAACCATTCACGAAAAGCCGTGTAAGTCGAACAGGTTGATGGCGTTGCCGCGCACGATCCGATAGATCTCGTCGTCGGTCAGACCGTCGAGCAACCTTGCGACAACGGCGCGGGTGTCGGGCCACGTGGAATCACTGTGCGGGTAGTCGGTTTCGAACGTGATCCGGTCGATCCCAATTTTGTCGCGCATGTCGATTCCGGTCTGGTCCTTGAAGAAGCACATCCACATGTTGCGGTGGAAATACGTAGATGGAGGCTCAGGAATCTGTTTCGTTTGTGCCCAACCCTGGTTGTCCTCCCACACGTCGTCGATCCGCTCGAGCACATACGGAAGCCAGCCCATTTGGCTTTCGGCGTAGGCCAGTTTGAGGCGAGGAAACCGAACCAGCAGGCCGGACCACAAGAAGTCGACGACCGACATCATCGCCCCACCAAATCCGAGTGTTGCCGTCACCGACGGAGGCGCATCCGGTGACGTCGCCGGCATCCGCGACGACGACCCGATGTGCATGCATACGGTCGTGTTGGTCTCCTCGCAGGCGGCGAAGAACGGGTCCCAGAAGTTGGAGTGAATGCTCGGCAAACCGAGGTGAGCGGGAATCTCGCTAAAGGCAACAGCGCGCACGCCGCGGGCAGCGTTGCGACGAACCTCGGAGGCGGCAAGGTTGGCGTCCCACAACGGAATCAGACAGATCGGAATCAGACGACCGCCCGAATCGCCACACCACTCGTCGACCGTCCAGTCGTTGTAGGCCTGTACACACGCCAGACCAAGTTCCTTGTCGCGGCCCTCCGTGAATGTTTGGCCGCAGAACCTCGGGAACGTTGGATAGCACGCTGACACCTCGACCCAGTTGGCATCCATGTCGACGAGCCGTGCCTTCGGATCGAAGCAGCCGGGACGCATGTCGTCGTACGTGATCGGCGTCATCGTCATTTCGTTGCGTGGGTACCCGACGGCCGCAACCATCCGCTTGTGGGTGTAGACGAGATCCTCATATACCCATGTGTCGGCCTTGGTGGGTGCGTCGTCGTCGAACACCTCGTTGTACGCCGCGGCGCCCGCGAACTTGATCTCGCGAACGCCCCGCCGGACCACTCTCGGCCCCCGATCACGGAACTTGGTCGGCAGCCACGTTTGCCACAGGTGAGGTGGCTCGACGACGTGATCGTCAGCGCTGATGATCTTCGGGATGCGTGACTGGTCCATCACTCCGTGCCGTCTGCGCTGCCGCGCCGATGGCTGCGCTGACGTGTTAGTTCCCCGAGCACGGTGGCCATGTCGCGCCCAGTCGCTCGGGCAGTCGCTTTGACTTCTTCCCACTCGCGGAGCGACTCGTTGGCGTTCTCACCGTGGTCGTTCCACGTCGGGTCGAGTGGTGTAGTCAGCTCCAGCCGAACCCCATTCGGATCGTAGAAGTAGATGCTGTAGATAATCTTGTGATCGACCGGGCCAATCACGTCGAGGTCGTTCGAGCGCAACCACTCGGCCCACGCATCGACGGTGGCGGTCGAATCGACGGAGAGGGCGATGTGCTGGAAAATGTTGTACGCCGGGTGGGTGTGAGCAGCCGCCGCAGGCAACTCAGGTGCTTCAAAGAATGCAATCGTCGAGCCGTCCGACATCTTGAAGAACGAATGGAAGTACGGCACCGGATCGCCCGTCGACGGGATCGCATCGTCCATCACCGCCGCCACCAAATCCATCCCGAGCAGCTTGGTATAGAACTCGACCGTCGCCGCCGTGTCGTGCGTGATGTAGGCGACGTGATTGAGCATGTCCGGCTTACCCGGACGTTGAATGACAGTCATAGTGCTACCTCCGTACGTCGACCACGCTGCGGCCGGTGGCCGCACCAGCAAGGATTCCATCGAGTGCCGCCTCCACATCGCCGAGGGTGACATCATGGCCAATCTCGGCAAGACCGGTCGGTTTCAAGTCGCTGGCGATTCGGCCCCACACGGCTCGGCGGCGTTCGATCGGCGTCATCACCGAGTCGATCCCGAGTAGCGAGACGCCTCGCAGAATGAACGGCAACACCGTGGTCGGCAAACTTGCGCCACCGGTCAGCCCGCTCGCCGCCACGGCGCCGCCGTAATGGATCTTCTTGAGCACGTTGGCGAGCGGAACGCCACCGACGCAGTCGACCGCACCGGCCCATACGGTCGATTCCAACGGACGCTTCCCCTCATCGGCGAGCTCCGCTCGATCGATCAATGATGACGCCCCGAGCGATCGCAGGAAGTCGCCGGCTTCGGGTTTGCCGGTGCTGGCGACGACTTCGTACCCGAGCGCTGCAAGCATGCCGACGGCCGTGCTCCCTACGCCACCGGTCGCGCCGGTCACGAGCACAGGGCCAGATTCGGGCGCCACGCCAGCATTTTGGAGGGCAATCACCGAGAGTGCGGCGGTGTACCCGGCGGTTCCGACGATCATCGCCTCACGAGTCGAGAGGCCGGCCGGCAGCGCCACCAACCACTCGGCCGGGACGCGGGCGTACTCTGCAAAACCACCGTGGCGAGCGACACCGAGGTCGTAGCCGTGGGCGATCACCTCAGTTCCGGCAGGCATCCCCGGCGCGTCCTCGACGAGCACTCCTGCGAGATCGATCCCTGGAACGATCGGAGAGATGCGCGACACCTTGCCAGCGGGAGTCGAGGCCAGCCCGTCCTTGTAGTTGACGCTCGACCAGTGCACCTCAATCAGCACGCCATCTGCAGGGAGATCATCGACCGACATTGTCGTGACACCCCGATTTGCCGCGTCCCCAGAGTTATCAGCCTGAAACGCACGAAACGAAGTGACGGTCATAGAGAGGACACTACAAACGCCGTTGGATCGACGACTAACTGCGGCAGCCGAGCATCTCAATCGACCGTGCCAGGAGCGACAATCCAGAGCGTTGGCTGTCCGGTCACGGACGAGATGAAGTCGTATTCGCGGTCAGCGACGCGCGTTCTGCTCGTTTCGCGTATCTCAGCGGTGGCGCGGATCGAAGCCTCTTTGTGCCAAGGGCCAGTTTCGAGGGGTGTTGGTGCGCGTTGGATGGGCCTGCTGTCGGCGAGCAGGTTTGGTGGGATTATCGTTCGGTTGGGTCCGGGATTGACTTGTCCGAAGTGCCGGTGTTCAGGGTTCGAGCCGGCCGCGCTGGACTACAGAGTCGCCCCTGGGTGTCGTCCCGGGCCTACCTGTCACCGGGTGTTGCGTGCGTCGGTTTGGAGTTGGCGCCAGACGGCGTCGGAGATGCGTCGCTTCAACGCGCGGAGTGCTTCTTTGCGGGTCTTGCCTTCGGCTTGGCGGCGAAGGTAGTAGGCGCGGCCGGGTGTGTCGTGGCCGACTTGGGTGACGGCGATGACATGGATCGCGTGGTTCAACTGGCGGTTGCCACGCGGGTTCAGCCGGTGCCGTAGTTTGTTCGCGCTGGACGCTTCGATCGGGGCGGTGCCGTTGTAGTTGGCGAACTGTGCGCGTGTGCGGAACCGGGCGATGTCGTGCACTTGGCCGAGCACGATCGCGGCGATGACCGGGCCGACACCATGCAATTCGCACAGTCTTGTGCCCGATGCGGTGACGGCGTCACCGATGCGGATTTTGACCGCGGCGATGTCAGCGTCGAGGCGTCGAATGTCAGCCAGGTGCTCGCGGGCGAGTCGTTTACGTTCGGCCGACACCGGATCGTTGGCGTCGACGCGGTCCAAGAACTCGGTGCCTTGAGCTGCGGTGATACGTAACCGGGCGCCACCAGCAGACAACTCGCGCAGCATCACATGTAACCGGCAGGCAGCCTGGGTGCGTAACCCGCTGAGGTCGTGATGGCGGTCCGCGAGTAGCCGCAGGATCGCAGTGTGGCCCTCACGTCCAACGGGTCGCAGCCCGCAGTGACGCAACCCGGCGATCGCGGTCGCGAACGCGTCGTTCGAGTCGTTCTTCGACGCGTTCGATGACCCCAACAACCGCACCCGTGCACTCAATGTCGGCGGCACATCAACCACGCGTTCGCCAGCAGCGATCAACTGCTGCGCCAACAAGTGACCGAGCCCGGCAGCGGACTCGATCGCCCACACCCGATCCGCGTCGAGTGGTTCAGCCCACGCCAACAACCGGTCGGGTCGATCCCGATCGTGACAGACATGTGTTCCTCCAGTTTCAACGGGTTGAGTCGCCGCGGTGAACGCTCGCTCCTTGAACACAACGATGAGATCGTCATCGTGGAAGTAGTGGTTGTACCAGGCCTCGTCGGTGCGCATCAGCGCCTGCCGTGTTGCGAGATGAATCTCGAGCGCGCTGCCCAACGCTAAGCCAGCCGCAGCCGGCTGCGATGAGGTCTCGGTCCAACGGGATCGAGGGAAGTGACGGCACCGACACCAACGCAGCGTGGTGTTCGAGTAGTGGGCGCGATCGACCGCGATAGGCCCGGCGAGCCCCGATCCGCAATGCAACCCGACGCACCCACGCCCGCGGTGCGTCGAGCTCAGCAACTTCTCGCCAGCGTTGCTGGGCGACCAGGGACCACACTAGATGCCCCACCCAGCCTGCTGTCACCGAGTCCAATCCGTAGTGCGTCGATCACACCGCTCGTACTGCGACGTCCAATCGCGCTGCAAAGCATCGGGGCCGATCGCTCGTGTACCTGCCTCGTCACGGCGGCGCAAAGCGCGAGTGCCGCTCGCTGGCTCGGTCCGCGAGCATGCGCACAGAACGGCACCCGCACCCCCGGCGATACGGGACGCGGTGCCGGCAGCCTGCGGGGCGAATGGGATGCTACCATCCGAAGCGTGGCTGGATTCGAGACGGTGCGTGTTGCAGCCGTCCAAGCGACGCCGGTGATCCTCGATGCCGACGCGACCATCGACAAGGCCATCGACCTCCTCGGCGAAGCGGCGGATGGTGGTGCGACCCTGATCGTCTTCCCGGAGTGCTTCGTGTCCGTCTACCCGAGCGGGGCGTGGGCGGCTCATGCGGCGACCTGGACTGAGGGGTGTGATGAGCTGTGGGAGCGGATGTGGGCGTCGAGCATCGACGTCAGCGGGCCGCTGGTCGATCGACTGACCATGGCGTGCGCAGAGCGCGGCGTTCATCTCGCCATCGGCATCAACGAGCGGGAGGATGACCGGCCCGGCTCGCTGTACAACACGCTGCTCGTGATCGGCGGCGAGGGGGTGCTGCACCGGCATCGCAAGCTGATGCCCACGATGCACGAGCGCGTGTTCCACGGGGTGGGCGCTGGCGACGATCTCGGTGTGGTCGAGCTTCCCGGCAGCGCCCGAGTGGGGGGCCTCATCTGCTGGGAGAACCGAATGCCATTGGCGCGATGGAGCGTCTACCAGGGCGGCCCGCAGATCTGGCTAGCACCGACCGCGGACGACAGCGACGGCTGGATCGCGTCAATGCGACACATCGCCATCGAGGCAGGAGCCTTCGTGGTGAGCGTTCCTCAGTTCATCCCGGCGAGCGCGTTCCCGGATGACTTTCCCCTGGCGTTGCCCGACGGCGTCGACGTCTTTGGCCGCGGGGGTGCCTGCATCGTGTCGCCCGGCGGCGAGGTGGTCGCCGGCCCGCTCTATGACGCAGAGGGGATCGTCATCGCAGACTGCGACCTTCGCGAGGCGCTGCACGCCAAGCGCTACTTCGACGTCGTCGGTCACTACGGCCGAGCCGACGTGCTCGCGCCGAGCCCCCCAGCCCTCCCGCCCTGATCGGGCAACCCTCCAAGTCGGCGGCTGTCGCCGATGTATTAGGCGTTCGGTGACACCCATAACGTCAGCGCAGAACCACGCGGCGCGATCACTGGCCCACCCGCCCATATCGGCGCATATATGCCGGTGATCCACGGGATCCCTCACCCCTGTCGGTGATCCGAGCGATCGAGACGGACATACCTTGTGGATGGTGGGCACGCCGAGCCGGTGTTCCGAGATTCCCTGGGTGTCCCAGAACCCGCGCTCCGAGGGGCCGTTCGGGCATCCCCGAGGTGCCTACTTGAGACGGTATGACGCGGTCGTGGCCGCGGTAGCTGGTCACTCTCGGCGTTAAGAAGGCCATCACTGGGCAGAGGCAGATGGCCGCCCACAGCGCGGTTTCCGAGAGGTTCACGAGCGTCAGATCGTGCGGTTGCTGCGCATCGTTTCGATTGCTTCGGTGCTGAAACCCAAGTCGGTCAGGATTTGGTTGGTGTGTTGGCCGACGCTGGGGATCGGGTCCATTCGTTCTGGCATGCCTTGGATGATCGCTGGAGGGCGGAGCGCTTTGATTGGGCCGACGGGGGAATCGACTACTCGCCAGCGGTCACGTTCCGTCAGTTGCGGGTGGGCGATCAGGTCGACGATTTCGCTCTGGCGGGCATTGGCGATCTGGGCGTCATCGAGGCGCCTGATCACCTGCTCGGTCGTTAGACCAGCGAACACGGCTTCGATCATGGCGATCAACTCGGAGCGACGTTCAACGCGCAAACCGTTCGTCACGAATCGGCTGTCGGTCGCCACGTCCGGCTGACCGAGTACCGACTCGCAGAACCGCAGCCATTCACGTTCGTTCTGGATTCCCAACTGGACCTTGCCATCGCTCGTGGCGAAACTGCCGTATGGCACGATCGAGGCGTGGGATGCACCGGTGCGCTGCGGCGGTTGACCGCTGTACAACGTGTAGTAGAGCGGGTGGCTCATCCACTCGGTGAGTGAGTCGAACAGCGAGACTTCGATCGAGGCGCCTTCACCTGTGCGTTCCCGATGGAACAGCGCAGTGAGAATCGACGAATAGGCGTACATCCCGGCAGCGATGTCGGCGACGGAGATCCCGGCCTTGACCGCATCGTCGGGCGTACCCGTGACGGACAGCAGACCGACCTCACACTGCACGAGCAAGTCATATGCCTTCTTGTCGACGTACGGCCCAGATGAGCCGTAGCCCGATACGTCGCAGACGATCAGGCGCGGGTGCTGCTCCCGGAGCCGCTCGGCGCTGAAACCGAGCCGCGCCGCCGCGCCAGGTGCCAGGTTCTGCACGAACACATCCGCGCCGTCGATCAGCCGACCGATGATCCCACTCGCCTGCTCGGCCTTGAGGTCGAGGCTCAACGACTCTTTCGAGCGATTCAGCCACACGAAATAGCTGGCCAGTCCGTTGACCCGCTCGTCGTAGCCGCGGGCGAAGTCGCCGTCACCCGGTCGTTCGATCTTGATCACACGCGCCCCGAGGTCGGCGAGTTGCCGCGTCGCGAACGGAGCGGCGACGGCCTGCTCGATCGAGACGACGGTGATCCCGTCGAGCGGTAAACCGGTCATCGTCTGAGTCACCCCAACACGAACGGATCGCGCGTGTTACCGGTGAGTTCCATCCAGATCGCCTTGTCAACGAGGAACGACGACAGTGCCTCGACACCATTTTCGCGACCGTGGCCAGAGTGCTTGACCCCACCGAATGGCATCGTGGCGTTCACGGTTCGGTAGGCGTTGACCCACACCGTGCCGACCCGCAGGGCGCGACTCATCCGAAGTGCGCGCTGCACATCCTTGGTCCAGACCCCGGCAGCCAGGCCGTACCGCGAGTCGTTGGCAATCGCGATCGCCTCTGCCTCGGTCGAGAACTTGAGCGCGCTGAGGACCGGCCCGAACACTTCTTCCCGGCAGATCATCGAATCATTGGTGACATTGCCGACGATCGTCGCTTCGTAGAACAGGCCGCCCAGCCCACCGTCACCGCCACCAACGACGAGTTCGCCACCTGATGCAACGGCCTCGTTGACCATTCGACCGATCTTCTCGTGCTGGCCGGGGAAGCAGATCGGACCCATCTCTGTGTCGACCGCGCTGGGGTCGCCCATCACGATTCGCTTGGCTCGGGCGACGACGCGCGTGATCACTTCGTCGTACACGTCCTCGTGGATCAACGCCCGCGAGCCGGCGATACAGGTCTGACCGGCGGCGGCAAAGATGCCCGCGATCAAACCGTTGGAGGCGGCTTCAAGGTCGGCGTCCGGGAACACGATGTTGGCCGACTTGCCACCCAGTTCGAGAGTGACCGGCGTGTGATTGGTGCCGGCCGCACGCGCAACCGCGGCGCCTGTTCCTTCGGAGCCAGTGAACGTGACGTGGTCGACGTCAGGGTGCGACACGAGCCATTCGCCAGGTTCACGCGCTCCGCCAAGCGTGTTGAACACGCCCGGCGGGATACCGGCGCGCTCGAACAGTTCGGCGAATTTCATCACTGACACCGGGGCATGCTCCGACGGCTTGACAACCATCGTGCATCCGGCCGCCAACGCCGGTGCGAGCTTCCACGTCAAAAGCAACAGCGGGGAGTTCCACGGCACGATCGCGGCCACGACGCCAACCGGCTCGCGGGTCACGAAACCAAAGAAGTCGGCCCGGCCAGTGTCGACCACGCGTCCATCGATCTTGTCGGCCAGACCGGCGAAGTAGCGGTACCAACCCGGAAGTGCCCTGATCTGGCCCCCCATCTCACGGAGCAACTTGCCGTTGTCTTTCGTCTCGGCGAGGGCGAGGTCGTCGGCCGCGTTCTCGATCTCATCGGCGAGGCGGTGCATTAGGCGGCCCCGTTCGCTCCCGCTCATCGTCCGCCACGGCCCGCCGTCGAAAGCGGCCCTCGCGGCGGCGACAGCGTCATCGACATCCTGCTTGGTGGCCTCGGCAACCATCGCCCACGACGAGCCGAGATACGGGTCGAGGCTGCCGAACTGGGAGTCACCGGTGCGCCATTCGCTCCCGATCCGCATCGAAATCGTTTCCATCATCGGGCTCCTTGTCACATGTCCTTTGAGAACTGAAAGGCGATCGAACCGAGCGGACCGTAGTCGGCGTGGAACGTGTCGCCGGGTTGGACCCACACCGGTCGCGTGAACGAACCGGCCAAGATCACTTGACCGGCAGTCAAACTCACGCCGTGTCCAGCGAGTCGGTTGGCGAGCCACGCGACCCCGTTGGCCGGATGATTCAGCACCGCCGCGGCGACCCCTGATTCCTCGATCACGCCATTCTTGTAGAGCAGCGCCGATACCCACCGCAGATCGACATCGTGAGGGCGAACGACTCGCCCACCCGTGATGATCCCTGCGTCGGCTGCGTTGTCGGAGATCGTGTCGACGATCGTTCGGGTCGAGCCCGTGTCGGGGTCGACCATCTGGATTCGGGCGTCGAGGATCTCGATCGCAGGTGTGACGTACTCGGTGGCGCGCAGCACGTCATAGATCGTGCAGTCGGGGCCCGACAGATCGTGACCGAGCACGAACGCCAACTCGACCTCGAGGCGGGGAGCGATGAATCGTTCGCGCGGCACAACCGACCCGTCGGCGTAGAACATGTCGTCATAGATCACGCCATAGTCGGGTTCGGTGATTCCGACCGATTGCTGCATCGCCCGTGATGTGAGCCCGATCTTGCGACCCTTGACGACCCGCCCGTCAGCCTCGGCCAACATCACGCCAGCCCGCTGAATCGCGTAGGCGTCCTCGATCGTCAGTTCAGGGTGGAGCTGCGAGATCTGCTTGGTCGGCGTCTTCGTTTGCGCCGCGGTTCGAATCCGTTCGGCAATCTCGATTGCCATCTCGTCGCTGATCATGGTGTTGATCCTTTCGCATTCGGGTGCACTCCATCGAATGATGCTCCAAGCCCGAAATCAAAATGGAAAATCGTGTTGCATTTCATCACTAACACATGTACGATATATATATGTGTTCGATAGTCGACGAAATGGAGGAGAGTGAGCTGTCGATCGATGATTTCGTAGCCGTGTGGGCGGCACACGAACGCGCCTCAGCACGCCTCGCCCTGGCAGTTGGACGCTTCGACGCCTCGTACGAGTTCGCCGCTGATGGTGCGGTCACGATCGCAGCATGGTTACGTCACCGGTCCCGCATGTCAGACCGGGATGCCACCGCCCTGGTTGCTCGCGGCCGATTCCTGCGTGATCATCAAGCCGTCGCCGAAGCCGCCCTGAACTCCACGTTGTCGGCCGGTCAAATACAAGCGTTGCGCACCAACGTCACACGTTCGGTCGCATCAGTGTTCGATGCTCATGCCGCCGAACTGGTCGAGATCATCGCCCCGCTCGACGTGCGCGCCACCGAACAAGCCTGCCGGTTGTGGCGACGCAACGCCGAAGCAGTCACCGAACAACCCGAACCAGCCGTACCCGAACGTCAACTCGTGTCACAACGCGCCTGCGACGGATCGCTGATCGGCAGATTCGTGTTCGACGACGCCCTCGCCGCCGAGTTCGAACAAGCAATCGGCACCGCACTCACCTGGGAAGGCAACGACGACCTGCGTTCGGTCGGTACCCGCCAGGCCGACGCCTTGTTTGATGTGGTTGCCTTCTTCAACGCCAACCACCACAAAACCGGGACACCACGCCACCGCCCACACGTCGAAGTTTCCATCAACGCCAACGACCTCACCGCCACACACTGCTGCGCGACAACCAGCGACGGTGACCCGCTGCCGGCGTCAACA
>JANOTN010000336.1:0-3579 GCA_031416375.1 Ilumatobacteraceae bacterium | reverse complement strand
CGCCGCCCGATGTGCTTGCCGTTCGGCATCGGTGGTCGCATCCATGAACCGCAAGTAACCCGCCATCGGAAACTTGACGTCCATATACAGTTCGTGGCCCTTCGGGAGCGGAAACGTGAAGTCGGGTCGTCCAGTGGCACCGTCGAGTTGGGTCTGCTTGACGTAGTTGACGTTTTCGATGAAGCCAGCCAGCCGCAGCACATCTTCCGCCATCCGCTCGCCCCACTGACCACGCGCCGTCGGGCTCGCCATCGCTTCGCGCAGGGCACGAGCCGATTCTGACAACGTCTGTGTGATCTCGGCGTGGGCCCGCAACGACGAGTCGACCTGGCCGAACTTCTGGGCGCTGGTGTCGCTCAGCGTCGACACCATTGCGGTCAGTTTTCCGAGTTCGACGCGCATCTCGTCGGTCACCTGATCCAGCCGGGAATCAATCACGTCCTTCTTGGCCGACAGCTCAGCCGATGACTGCTCACGAGCGGTGGCAGCCGCTGCGCCGAGCTGCTCACGCTGCATCACAGCCGCCTGTTCCAGCGCCGCCCGCACAGACGCGTCACGCTCGGCACCGGTATGTAGTCGCATCTCGGCGAGCGCCAGCGACACCGCTTCCTGCACCGAGACGACGGGCACCGGCGGCATATCCGCCGATGATCGCCGCCGCACAACCTCGGCGGCTAACATCGCCGAAGCCACCCCAACGGCGGCGACGAGCAACACGATCAGTACGAGTTCCATACCGTCCATGATGACTGAGGGGTGTTACAGAGTTCGCGGACCCCCACTGACCACGTGTTTCACCGATCCAGCAGCACGAAGCAGCGCTGGTCGAGAGTTCCCATTGCGTATGTTTCGTAGTCGATCCCGAAGTCGGCGTACAGCCGACGGCAGCGGTTACTCCAGTTGAGCGCCTCTGGCGACGAGATCCGGTGGACGATCTGCATCACTCCTCCCTCGTACACGCGGTACTCGGCCCAGGTACCCGGGAAGTCCTTGACGGTGCCGACCTCGATCGACGGCACACCACTGAGCGCCATCCGGCGGACCCGATGCCGATGCGTATGCCCGGCGGCGTATGCGATCACGTTCGTGTGTCGCTCGCAGAGTCGATCGAGCGCCTCGCTCGCATCAGGGTGGAGACCGAAATAGTCATCGCTTCGGCGTCCGTCATCACCGACCGGGATCCACTGTTGATGGTGCCCCATCAGGATCGCCCGATCACCATCCGCGGCGCAAAGCCGGTCGTCAAGTTCCACGACCTGTTCCGTCCTCAATGAACCCGGTGTGTGCGTTGGAACCACCGTGTCGAGTAGGGCGATCTTCAGTCCCGGCAGGTCGATCCAGTGGTCACCGTCGTATCGAAGCTGCCCGTGATAGGCGTCGTGGTTGCCGCGAACAACGTGCAAACGATCGCCAAAGGACACTCGGTAGCACGCCTCGAAGGCTGCCCATTCCTCCTCGGTGCCGTCGCTCGACAGGTCGCCTTTGACGACCACAGCGTCAGGGCGGACGAGTGCAATCTCGGCCACCGCCGCCCGATTCATCATCTCGGGATACGGACGTTCGTCGGGCCGGGGTCGCACGATCGGTCCGTCAGTTCGATCACCGACGACACCGCAGGCAACCTCACCAAAGTGCACGTCGTTGACGGTGGCTACTACCGAAAGCAGCTCACCGGCCGGGCGCGCCAGCGTGCGTGCCGTCACGCCGAGGAACTCGTACTCCGTGCCTGGGCTGAGACCGTCGAACCGATAGCAAACATCATTGCTGTGGAGGACAATGAGGTCGTCGGCAATTGTGGTCAACTCGATCGTCACGACGATCCACCCAACGTCCTAGCCCCAGGGTCGCTGGTCGGTGGCGTAGCGGTCACGTTGCCACCAGCGACCGCTCATCCGCCAAGCAATCGATCGATCCCGCCCAACGTAAGACATCGGCACCGGCTTCGGCCACAACGCCTCAAGAGCGACCGCAATCGCCGCAGCCTCTGCCTCCGTCGGACTTGGAGAAATCGTGGTCAATGAACTTCCGCGCACGCAGTCAACGGTAGTCGTTCAGACTCGGATGACGCGAGTGCCGGACACCTTGTCATGACTACAGAGGGATGTTGCCGTGTTTGCGTTGCGGAAGGTCGACGCGCTTGGAGCGCAATAAGCGGAGCCCGGCGACAATCTTGCGGCGCGTCTCCGACGGTTCGATCACGTCGTCGATGAACCCTCGCTCGGCTGCGGCGTACGGGTTGGCGTACTTCTCCGAGTACTCGGCAACCAACTCGGCGCGGCGGGCGATCGGATCGGCAGCCTGCTGCAACTCACGGCGGTACACGATCTCGACGGCTCCCTGTGGGCCCATCACAGCCAACTCTGCCGACGGCCAGGCGAACGACAGGTCGGAGCCGATCGACTTCGAATCCATCACGACGTATGCGCCGCCGTAGGCCTTGCGGGTGATGATCGAGATCCGTGGCACGGTGGCCTCGCAGTAGGCATACAGCAACTTGGCACCGTGGCGGATGATCCCGCCGTACTCCTGGTCGACTCCAGGGAGGAACCCGGGCACATCGACGAATGTCAATAGCGGAATGTTGAATGCGTCGCAAGTACGCACGAAACGGGCTGCCTTTTCGGCCGACTCGATGTCGAGCACCCCGGCCAAGACCATCGGCTGATTCCCCACGATCCCGACGGGATGGCCATCAACGCGCGCAAACCCGCACAGGATCGACTTGGCCCAATGCGGGAAATACTCGAAGAACTCGCCGTCGTCAACCGTCGCCTGGATCACCTTGTGCATGTCGTACGGCAGGTTCGGGCTAGCGGGCAGCAGGTCGTTCAACTCGGGGCAGGCACGATCAGGATCGTCGCCAAGGTCGTCGAACGGAGGCTGCTCAAGATTGTTTGACGGAAGGAACGAGAGCAGGAGACGCACGTCGTCAAGACACGCCTTTTCGTCGTCGGCGACAAACGTGGCGACACCCGACTTTGAGGCATGGCTCATCGCCCCACCCAACTCCTCGAGCGTGACCTCTTCGCCGGTCACCGTCTTCACCACGTCAGGGCCGGTGATGAACATGTGCGACGATTCGCGCACCATAAAGATGAAGTCGGTCATCGCTGGCGAATAGACCGCGCCGCCAGCGCACGGCCCCAGAATCACCGAGATCTGGGGGATCACACCGGACGACTGCACGTTGCGATGGAAGATCCCGCCGTAGCTGGCGAGACTGACGACACCCTCCTGAATGCGTGCACCCGCCCCGTCGTTCAAACCCACGAGCGGCGCACCGGTCTTGAGCGCAAGGTCCATCACCTTGTGGATCTTCTCGGCGAACACCTCACCCAGTGCTCCGCCAAACACGGTGAAGTCCTGGCTGAACACGAACACCTTGCGTCCGTCGACGGTACCCCAGCCGGTGATCACGCCATCGGTGTACGGCCGCTCGTCGAGTCCTGCTTCGTGGGCGCGGTGACGTGCCAACTGATCGAGTTCGTGGAAACTGCCATCGTCGAGGAAGTAATCGATCCGCTCACGGGCAAGCAGTTTGCCTTTGGCGTGTTGTCGCTCGACCGAACGCTCGGACCC
>JANOTN010000335.1:0-14828 GCA_031416375.1 Ilumatobacteraceae bacterium | reverse complement strand
CACGCGATTGCGCCCAGATTGGGTCGGTGACTGAATGTGACGGTTGCGTGGCGCTAGCCTCGTGACGCCCCTCGGGCATTCCCATGATTCGCTTAGAAAACGTCACCAAGAGTTATTCGTCCGAGGTCGTCGCGCTCCGCGATGCCAGCTTCGACATTGCCAAAGGCGAGTTCGTGTTCCTTGTCGGGCCGTCTGGCTCGGGCAAAAGCACGCTGCTGCGACTGCTTAACCGGCAAGATCGACCAGAGCGGGGCGCAGTCTGGGTTGCCGGCCGCAATATCATCGACATGCCTCCGAGCCGTGTGCCACACCTGCGACGCAACATCGGCAACGTCTTTCAGGATTACAAGCTGCTGTCCAACAAAACGGTATTCGAGAACGTGGCGTTCGCTCAGGAAGTGATCGGGAAACCGAAACACGTGATCCATCAGCAGGTGCCTGCCGTGCTCAACCTTGTTGGTTTGGGCGGCAAGGAAGATCGTTTCCCTCACCAGCTTTCCGGTGGTGAGCAGCAGCGTGTGTCAGTGGCGCGGGCGTTCGTCAACCGGCCACTGATCCTGCTCGCTGACGAACCAACCGGAAACCTCGACCCGGCCACAGGCGAAGGAATCATGCGCCTTCTCGACCGGATCAACAAGACCGGAACTACTGTCGTGATGGCGACCCACGACCAGCGAATCGTCAACACCATGCGCAAACGCGTGATCCAGCTCGATCGTGGCGTGATCGTGCGCGACCAGGCGAGAGGTGTCTACGAGTAATGCTTTCCCGACTTCGATACACACTCCGCGAGACGTATGCGAGCTTCGAACGCAATGTCACACTGACCGTCGCCGCAATCATCACGGCTGCGGTTTCGCTCCTGATCTTCGGACTCACGCTGCTGATTCAGCACGGTTTCGACAACCTGCTCAAGCGTTGGGAGGGCGGCGTCGAGATGATCATCTTTGTCAACGCCGGTACCCAACCAGAGGGGCTCGAATTCATCCAGCAGAACCTGAATGATCAGGTCGGTACGTCGATCAAGACCTGGTCATACTGCGACGTCACATGCTCGCTTGCCGATGCCGACGTGGTGTTGGCCGGCGACCCGACGACGCGTGAGTTGCTCGACGAAAGCAACATCCCGACACTATTCAAAATCGTCCCTACCGACGGCACCGACGTCGCAGTACTACGCGGTCTCAAAGACACATACGCCGAGTTCCCAAGCGTCAACAACGTCACGCTCGCAGAAGATCAACTCGAACTGATCAGCAAGCTCCAAGGATTTGTGAGTACGTACACAACGGCGCTCTGGATCGCCCTGATGTTTGCCTCCGGACTCCTGATTTGGAACACCATTCGCACCGCCATGTTCGCCAGACGCCGAGAGATCGAAGTCATGAAGCTGGTCGGTGCCACCGACTGGTTCATTCGTGTCCCGTTCATGTTGGAGGGCCTGATCCAGGGTGTCCTCGGCGGTGTCGCCGCGGTTGGAGCGATGCTGTTTGTCAACTGGCGTTGGACACAAGGTGTTGAGAGCTTCCCCGACTCGTCGGGCATGACGGCACTCGTCGTGATCGACGGCTACCAATGGACCGTGGCGATCGTGATTCTTGTGTTTGGTGCTCTCGTCGGAATGATCGGTAGTGGAATCGCAGCATCGCGATTCTTGGATGTGTAGGCACGACGCTCTACGGTTGACTCATGTCTAACTATTCGCAGATTTCTTATGCGGTCTCTGATCATGTGGCGGTGATCACGCTTTCGCGGGCGGAGCGGATGAATGCCTTTACTGACACGATGCGGCGTGAACTGCTCGACGTGTTCGATCGGACCGATGCTGACGACGACGTCCGTGCCGTGATCATGACGGGCGAAGGGCGGGCGTTTTGTGCTGGCGCTGACCTCGGTTCAGGCGGGGCGACATTTGCGCGCGGTGGCAGCAACGTCCAGACATCTGCCGGCGTACCTCGCGACGGTGGCGGGATGGTGTCGCTGCGGATCTACGATTCGCACAAACCGATCATCGGCGCGTTCAACGGGGCGGCGGTCGGTGTCGGCGTCACGATGACCTTGCCGATGGACATCCGGATCGCTAGTACCTCAGCACGATTCGGATTTGTGTTCGCCAGGCGAGGCATCGTTCCGGAAGCGGCGTCGAGCTGGTTCCTGCCACGCATCGTGGGAATCAGCCAGGCACTCGAATGGAGTTACTCGGGGCGTGTGTTCGGAGCCGAAGAGGCGTTAGCCGGCGGGCTCGTCCGCAGCTTGCACGAACCGGGCGATCTGATGCCGGCAGCCCGTGCGATCGCCGCCGAAGTTGTCGACAACGCGGCACCCGTCTCGGTCGCGCTGACTCGACAAATGATGTGGCGGATGCTTGGTGCCGATCATCCGATGCAGGCCCATCGGGCCGATAGTCGGGCGATTCTCGAACGCGGTCGGAGTGCCGATTCGCACGAGGGCGTCACCAGTTTCCTGGAGAAGCGACCGGCGGTCTATAACGACAAGGTCAGCGACGGTTTGCCGGACATTTTCCCCGGCTGGCAAGACCCCGATTTCTCCTGATTTGGTTTGATCCCGCTATCTATCGGGCATTGTGTGGCAAATGACACAGCACGAATCAGGAATGTCTCAAGTTCCTCCGTGTTAAATCCGATACAACGAACGAAGCGCACGCGAACCACCGCAGCCAATCCGGAGACGACATCATGACCACTTTGCTGAACGAAACAATCGAAACCGGAGACGTGATCGAGATCGAGATCGACGGAAACGTCGTCAGCGCACTCGTGCTGCTGGCAGCCGACGAGGCAGTGATCCTCGATGCGTGTGACGGTTCAACGCCATTCGTGCTCAAGCGGGACGAATTGGTGAGTTATCGAAAGTTCGTCCCCACATTCTGACACCTGTCAAACCTTCCCCCCAATAGGCTGGGCACCGTGACTTCCGAGTCCACGGTGCCCAGCCTGTTTTTTCGTGTCGGTGGCGTACTATTTTTCGAACGGTTAGTTGATGCCTTCTATGTAGGCGTCGCTGGCGACGAGGTGCTCACGCCGCTCTATCCCGAGTATCCGGATTTCACCGGGGCGCGGCACCGGTTGACCCTATTCCTGGTGCAGTACTGGGGTGGTCCAACGACCTACTCCGACGAGCGCGGTCACCCTCGACTACGGATGCGGCACTTCCCATTTCACGTCGGGCCAGTCGAACGCGACCACTGGCTACAGCACATGACGGGTGCCATCGCTGATGTATGCGCCGATCCGAGCATCCCCGATGGAATTGCGGCTGAGTTACTCGCCTACTTCGTCCCAACCGCTGAGCACATGCGCAACGACACCGGATTGCCGATCACGTCGGCCTCATTTGGAAGGGGCTGATCAGTGGCAGCAATTGAGGTCCACGATCTACGCAACCGCACTCGCTCTCAGGCGAGGGCGTAGCAGGCCACGGCGGCTGCTGCTGCGGCGTTGAGGGAATCGACGCCTGATGCCATTGGGATTCGCACTGGTGTGCTGATCGCAAGGAGTTCGTCGCTCAGGCCCGCTCGTTCTGAGCCGATCAGGATCGCTCGCCGGGCAACTGGCCGTATCTCTCGAATGTCAATCGCGTGTGGGTCAGGGGTCAACGCGAATAACTCGATCTCGTCGGCACTGGCGAGGTCGGCGATCAGGGTGCTGGTACGGGCGTGGGGGAGTGTGAACACGGTGCCCATGGCGACTCGGCTTGATCGCCGCGACAACGGGTCGGCGCTGGTGTTGTCCAACACAAGCCCATCCCATCCGAGCGCGGCCGCGTTGCGGACGATCGAGCCGATGTTGGCCGGGTTGTCGACACCCTCGGCAACGACGAGGCGTTGACAACGCGTGATCAGTTCCACCGCGCTGAGCCGGGCTGGTCGATAGAACAGGGCCACGATCGGATGTGGCAGTCCGAGCCCTCCGACAAAGCGGCGGATGTCATCACCGCCGACGAACACATCCGTTCCGGCATCGACCAGTTGGTGGGCGACGGCGGGGAGCCTTTCGCTGTCGGCCAACGCCAAATACGGTCGACAGCCCGCATCGAGTGCCCGCTGAACCACGAGGTCACCTTCTGCGAGGAATAGGCCCGCCCCTGCGTTGTCGCGTTTGTCGGCTCGGCTGGCGAGCCCGCGTTCGTTGAGCCTGAACTCGGCGATCCGTTCGTCGTCGGACCGGTCCACGGCGATGAAGCCCGCCATCAGAGGATCCGCATCAGTAGAAGTACGGGAACGGTGACCAGTCGGGGGTGCGCTTCTCTAAGAAGGCGTCGCGGCCTTCGACCGCTTCATCGCTGGCGTAGGCAAGCCGAGTTGCCTCGCCTGCGAAGATTTGTTGGCCGACGAGTCCGTCGTCGATCAGGTTGAACGAGTACTTCAACATCCGTTGGGCGGTCGGACTCTTACCGCAGATCTCCCTGGCCCACTGCAGCGCCGTCGTCTCCAACTCGGCGTGGGGCACGACGGCATTGACAGCTCCCATTTCGAACATCTGCTGGGCGGTGTACTCGCGTCCGAGGAAGAAGATCTCGCGTGCGAACTTCTGACCGACCTGACGTGCGAGATAGGCGGAGCCGAACCCTCCGTCGAAGCTGGCGACGTCGGCGTCGGTCTGTTTGAACCGGGCTTGCTCCGCGCTGGCAATCGTGAGGTCGCACACGACGTGCAAGCTGTGCCCGCCACCGGCCGCCCAACCCGGAACCACGCAGATCACCACCTTTGGCATGAAGCGGATCAAACGCTGACACTCCAGGATGTGGAGCCGTCCGGCGCGGCCTTTGTCGAT
The DNA here is from genome assembly GCA_031416375.1 of Ilumatobacteraceae bacterium. Taxonomy (GTDB): domain Bacteria; phylum Actinomycetota; class Acidimicrobiia; order Acidimicrobiales; family Ilumatobacteraceae; genus Ilumatobacter. The sequence continues at coordinate 10,035 of JANOTN010000335.1, read as the reverse complement.
CGTGTCAGCCGTTTCTCCAGCGGCGTACTTATAACCCTCCTTACCGCGGATTCGTTGATCGCCACCCGAACAAAATGCCCAGCCACCGTCCTTCGGTGACGGGCCGTTGCCGGTCAACAGCACGCATCCGACATCGGTCTGCATGCGAGCGTGATCGAGCGCGGTGTACAACTCGTCGACGGTGTGCGGCCGGAATGCGTTCCGGATCTCGGGCCGGTCAAAGGCAATCCGAACCGCACCAACATCGTTTGCCCGGTGGTACGTGATGTCGGTGAAGTCGAAGCCCGGCACTTGCGACCATAGGCTTGGATCGAAGATCTGCGAGATGGCCTGGCTCATCTGCCCATGATGGCCGCTACGGTTCCGCCGTGCCACATGCGCTGACGATTGTTCCCATCGAAGGGCTGCCGGAGATCGAATCCGGCGATGACGTGGCCGGCCTTGTCGCCGATCGAGTCGACGTACTCGACGGTGACATCGTGGTGATTACATCGAAGATCGTGTCGAAGGCCGAAGGCTGCTCGATCGAGTTGGCTGACGTTGTACCTTCGACTTTCGCGACTGAGTGGGGCCAACGCTGGGACAAGGACCCGAGGGTGGTCGAACTCGTGCTGAGAGAATCGGTTCGGATCGTGCGCCAGATCGGTCCCGTGTTGATCACCGAAACGCGTCAAGGCTTTGTGTGCGCCAACTCCGGCGTCGATCAATCGTCGAGCGGTGCGTCTGACCGGGCGCTCATGCTTCCCTCCGACCCCGATGCGTCGGCCCGGCGCGCTCGCGAGACGTTCCGTCGACGTGGCGTGAATGTCGCCGTGGTGATCACCGACACGTTCGGTCGGCCCTGGCGCGAAGGCCAGACCGACATCGCCATCGGTGTCGCAGGAATCAATCCGCTGCTCAGTTACATCGGGCAGACCGACCCGCACGGCCATCAGTTTCGGGTCCAGGAGATCTGCATTGCCGACGAGATCGCCGCCGCCGCCGAACTGGTCAAAGGCAACACGAGCAGAGTGCCGGTTGCTGTCGTCCGCGGGTATCAGTGGGAGCCTGACGACACTGCAACGATGCGTCCTGTGATCCGCGACTCCAGCCGCGACCTGTTCAGGTAAGCGGGTCGGGCCGACCGATCGTGGTCGTGATCGTCTGCCATGCAATATCGACCTGCGCAGGCGACAACTTCTGCTGATCCAATGAATCCGTCCAGCCGGTGATCGACCGACCATCAACGGCGATTGCTCCAGGGACGACATCAACTGACGGCCCGGCGCCCGCTCCGCCAACACCCCAGTGGATCGTGACGAGTTGATCACTCGTCATCCCACATCGGCGCAGGGCGTCATCGAGCCCGCCACGCAAGATCGCCGCCCGGGCGATCTCGTGAGCGGTCGGTTCCTCGGTGCGGCGGCCTGGTAGAGCGTCCATCGAGGTTTGCACGGCGAATACCCCGGCTGACCCGATCAACACGTGTTCGACACCGCCAAAGTTTTCAGCGCCGAGCTTGTCGGGGCCGATTTCGTAGATTACGCGCCATGGTGGAACGGGGAGCGCACGCAACGCTGCGCTTGTCAGGCGTGCTCCGGACGATGTAGCGCTTTCACCGCCGCCAACTCCAGCTCCCGACTTGAGGCGCTTGGCCCATATGAAGCCGACCGGCACGACGAGTCCGAGCAGGACAATAGGGACGATGATCCCTGGTCCGATCGACGCGGCAATGACGCTGCTACTGGATCCCATCAAGGAACAAGTTTGGCACGCTCACAGGGTCACTTCGATGATTGCCTGCATGTCGTACTTGGTGAGGTGGTCGTCGAAGTCGCACGCCAGGCGGTACATCCCAGGTTCCTCGAAGGTGACGACGACCTGCAGAGACGCCCCGGGTGCGACGACGTCGGCGAAACCGACCGTGCTGCTGCGGGCGTCGGTGACTCGGAAGTTGTGGCCTAGTTGACCGGCGTTGCGCATGTCGAACGTCACCCGGTCGCCGATCTTGATATCGATCGGATCCTCGGCCACGAAGTCGTACTTCTCGCCGTTCTCTTCCGCTCGCAGGTGAAGCGTGTACTCACGAGCCGGGGTCGACGCATCGCCACCGCAGCTGAAAGACACAAGTAGCAAGACAGGGACGAACCAGAGCGACCGCACAACACCAATTACACCGTGATCGTGTTGAGATCTCTAGGGACTTTAGGCCGTCAAATTGGCTGCGATCGACTGTTCCTCGCGCAGACGTCCGGTGAGATGCACCAGCAGGTTCCACGCCATCTCAGGGTTCTTCTTGACGATGCTCTTGAACCCAGCGGCGCTGAGAGTCGCCGCTTCGACAGCGGTCACGGTCGTGACCGAAGCCGTGCGCGGGCCGCCGTCGATCAACGACATCTCGCCGAAGAACGCGCCAGGGCCAAGCGGGAACTTCTTGCCCTTGCGTTCGACAACCGCTTGACCGGTGAGGATCAGATGGAATCCGACACCACTGTGCCCCTCTGAAACGACGCGATGGTCTGCGTCATGCTGGACGATCTTGATGAGATCCCAGACACGGGCCAAATCCTTCTGCGAGAGCCCCGCAAACATCGGCACACCCTGAAGTCGGGCGATGCCGTCCTTCTTGCTAATCATCGTTGCCCCCTGTCATTCCACTTGATGGGCAGATGGTAGTCGTTGGCGTACGTCCGATCGATCAAATCATTGGTGTGTCGGGTTGACGAATGATGGTAGGCACACCTAACATTTCGTTCATGGGATCAAGTCTCCTCATCACATTGCGCGAAGGCCTCGAGATTGCTCTCGTGCTAGCGATCATTATCGCCTACCTTCGAAAGACCGGTCGCGGCGATCGCCTCGGTGCGATATGGACTGGTAGTTCGTTGGCCGTGGTTGCAAGCTTGATCACCGGCGTCATCTTCTACAAAGCCGTCGGAGAGTTCGAAGGCAAGTGGGAGCAGGTCATCGAGGGGACGTTGGCGTTCGCCGCTGTCGCAGTCTTGACGTGGATGATTTTCTGGATGCGAGGGCATGCACGTGGAATCGCCTCGGTGTTGCATAGCAAGATCGATGCGGCGATCGAGCAGTCCTCCACGGCGTTGACGGTGGTCGCCTTCATCGCCGTCGCCCGCGAGGGCTTCGAGACGGTTTTGTTCCTGATTAGCGCTGAAACGGCCAGCGCGTCTGGCACGCAAGTCGTGATCGGTGGCCTGATCGGATTGGCGATCTCGGCAGTGCTCGGCTACCTGTTCTTCCTCGGTAGCGACCGCATCGACCTGCGCAAGTTCTTCAACTGGACAGGGTTGCTGTTGATCCTCTTCGCCGCCGGCTTGTTCGCCAAGGGCATCCACGAGTTCCGCGAGTTCTTCGAACTTGAGGGCACCTGGTACAGCAAGCCGGTGTGGGAGCTCACGAGCGGGCCGTTGGCGACCGGCTGGACGTATGACTTCCTCAAGGGTCTGTTGGGGTGGAGTTCCGATCCCGAACGAATCAGAGTCGTCGCCTACATCGCCTTCCTCGTCCCCACGTTGTGGTTCTACTTTCGTGGAGCGGTCAAACCGGCACAATCTGAGGTGTCGGCTGTGCAGCGGTCCGAGGCGAAGCCTCACTGGGAGATTGTTCAGTAATCTCCTGGTCGATTGGCCACCGGCACGGCGGCACCTAGGAGGGGCGGTTTTGGACGTGTTGGAAACCGAAGCGGCCTTTGATGCACAGGTTGCCGTGCGTAACGGCGCTGTCTGGCGGCGACATCACTTTGACGATCTCGTTATCTTGCACGTGCAACGTCAGATTGCAGCCGACGCCGCAGTACGGGCAGATCGTCTCGGTTTCGGTCTGGCGTGACTTGTCCCACGTGCCGGCCTCGCGCATGTCGTATTCCGACTTGAACATCAGCGCCCCGGTGGGGCAGACCTGAATGCAGTTGCCGCAATACACGCACGCTGACTCGGTAAGCGGGACCTCGAACTCGGTCGAGATGTGGGCATCGAAGCCGCGGCCGACGACCTCGATCACGAAACTGTTTTGCCACTGCTCGCCGCAGGCGTCAACGCATTGGTAACACAGGATGCATTTGGCGTAGTCACGGATGTACAGGTCGTTGTCGATCTTGACTGGCTGGGCGACCGTGCGAGCGGCGTCGCCGTAGCGGGTCGGATCAGCGCCGTACTCTTCGTTCCAGCGGGCGACATTGTCGGTCAGTGACAAGTCGACCGATGATCCGAGGAACTCGAGCACCATCTTGCGAGCGTGATCCGTGCGGTCGGTCTGCGTGCGGACGATCATCCCGTCCTCGACCGGACGAGAGCACGACGGCACGAGGACACGTGAACCCTCGACCTCGACCACGCAGACGCGACAGGCGTTCTTCGGGGTGATCGTGTCGCCATAGCACAATGTCGGGATTTCGGTGCCCTGGCCTCGGCACGCCTGCAAGAGTGTGGTCCCCTCAGGGGCCGTAACCGGACGGTCGTCAATCGTCAGCGTGATTCGCCGAGTGATCCGCAGATTCCCGACTACATCAGGCATCTTTGAACACTCCAAGTCTGACGATCGCGGTTTCGATTGCGTTGTAGGCGGTCTGGCCGAGCCCGCAGATGGAAGCGTCCTTCATTGCCTGGCCGATGTCACGCAGGAGATCGAGATCACCGTTGCGGGCACCACTGGCGAGCCGATTGATCGCCTCTTCCTGGCGAACGGTGCCAACCCGGCACGGCACGCATTGCCCGCATGATTCGTCACGGAAGAACGCCGCGATCCGCTGCAATTGATCAACCATGTCGACAGTCTGATCGAGCACCATCACGACGCCAGACCCGAGTGACAGTCCAACGTCGCGGGTGACCTCCATCGTGAGTTCGAGTCCGAGGTCGTCTGGACCGGCGAAACCACCTGCTGCACCACCGAGTAGCACCGCCTGCAGCTCGGAGCCTTTGCGAAGCCCGCCGGCCAACTCGATCAGACCTCCGAGCGTGATGCCATACACGACTTCGTAGACACCCGGCACGTTGACCGCCCCTGACAGGCAGAACAGGCGGCGGCCCTTCGAGCCGTGCGTTCCGAGGTTGGCGTGCGCCTCGCCGCCATCCAGGACGATCGACGGAATGTTCATCAAGGTCTCGACATTGTTGACCACCGTCGGCTTGCCGAAGACACCAACTTCGACCGGGAACGGCGGCTTGTTGCGCGGCTCGCCCCGATAGCCCTCAATCGAGTTGAAGATCGCCGTCTCCTCACCGCAGATGTACGCGCCGGCACCTTTGACGATCGTGATGTCGAAATCCGATCCTGAATTCGGTCCGATGTAGCCGGCACGCCGCGACTCGACAATCGCGTGCTGCATCGTGGCGTGCGCTCGCGGGTACTCGCCGCGTAGGTAGATAAATCCCTGCTGGCAGCTCGTTGCGAATGCCGTGATCGCCATCGACTCGACTAAAGCAAACGGGTCGTTCTCGATCAGGGCACGGTCCTTGAACGTGCCTGGTTCCGATTCGTCGGCGTTACAGATCAGGTAGTGCGGATATGCAGGCTGGATTCGGACTGCCTCCCACTTGCGGCCCGTTGGGAAGGCTGCTCCGCCACGGCCAACGAGGCCTGAATCGTTGACCTCTGCGATCACGCCCTCCGGCCCGAGTTGGCGGGCTTTGGCCAGGGCGGCGAAGCCTCCGTCGGCGATATACGCATCGATGTTGAGCGGGTCGACCCGACCTGCTCGCTTGAGCAGCACCAGCGAAGGGTCCCCTGCCTGTGGCACGGGTGCGACCCTCCCGGCTTCGCGATTAGGGGTCGTGCCGCTGGCCCACGCCCGCACCTCAACTGGGGTGACGTGCCCGGCAACGGTCTGTCGATTGGGTGATCCGGCGTCGATCACGAACGCCGCCGGCGCCTGTTCGCAGAGGCCGAGGCATGGCGAGGCGTGAGCACCCGCTGGCAGCTCGTGCTCGGTCATACCGCCATACGCGCGGCACGCCAGATCGATACAGACGTGAACCTGATGGCTTGGCCGCGACTCCATCGAAAACAGCGCGTAAAACGAAGCGACGCCGTAAATCGCGGCGGGGGAGACGTCGAGCCGTGTGGCGATGTAGTCGATTGCTGCCTGACTGATCCAACCGACTCGGTCATTGACGGCATGCACGGTCGGCAACAGAAGATGACGCTGGGCCCGGTACGCGTGTCCACCGCTGACGTCGTGGACGTTGCGTTCTGCTGCGGGGCCGAGCACGGCATCGACAGCTTCGCGCTCAGCATCAGTTGGAGGAGCGCTGCGAGTTTTCAGGTCCATTCGTGATCCATTTGTCGTACGACTTGATCTCGATCTGCCGGCGCGATGTTGTGCTCGTGACACCTGATCGCGCCTCCAGAACGTGGGGCGGCGGTCTGCCGGCGCGATGTTGTGCTCGTAGCGCGTGATCGCGCCAGCAGAACGGTTTCGGTCATTGGCCTGCCGCCGCGTACTGGGCTGGGAGCTTGTCGATTCGGACGGCACACGCTTTGAACTCTGCAGTGCCCGACTTGGGGTCGGTGACGTCGATCGTCAACACGTTGACGTCGATCTCGTCCGGGAAGTGGAACGTCATAAACACGAGGCCGGGGCGCAAGCCCGGGTCGATCAATACGGGCGCCTCAACGCCACCACGCGGCGAGGTAACCCTGACGATTTCGCCGTCGGCGATGCCCATCCGTTGGGCGTCCTCTGGCGACACGTCGATCGTTTCTCCGCGCCGGTTCGGGCTGCGATATCCGGCGCTCTGAACGCCGGTGTTGTATGAGTCGAGGCGGCGTCCGGTCGTGAGTCGAAACGGGAACCCATCACTCACGGCTTCGACTGGCGGATCGTCGATCACGACGCTGAACGGTGCCGGGCGACCCCGTTGATCCGGGTTTTCGGACCACAACCGACCGTGAAGGTACGACGGTTCAAGTCGATCCTCTGAGAAGCATGGCCACTGAATTCCACCGAGTTCGTCGAGTCGCTCCCAAGACATACCGGCATGCATCGGTGACAAACTGCGCAGCTCATTCCAGATGTCTTGATTGGTGTCGTAGTGCCAGTGATGCCCGAGTTCGGCGGCTAGGGCGAGCAGGATCTGGATGTCCTCGCGAGCATTGCCGGGCGGGTTGAGTGCCTTGCGGACGCGTTGGACCCGTCGCTCGGAGTTGGTGACGGTGCCATCGGACTCACACCACGACGCCGAACCTGGCAGCACGACGTCGGCCATCTGTGCGGTCTTGGTGAGGAAGATGTCTTGCACGACCAAATGGTCGAGCCCTTCCAGCAAATGGACGGCGTGCGGGCCATCTGCCTCTGACTGGGCCGGGTTCTCACCTATCACCATCACGGACTTGAGATCTCCGCGCTCCATCGCCTCGAACATCTCGGTCAGGTGCCAACCGTTTTCCGCCGGAATGGTGGCGTGCCACGCACGCTCGAACTTCTTGCGAGCGACGTCATCGGTCACGTCTTGGAAGCCGGGCAGCTTGTTCGGCAGGGCACCCATGTCGCCACCGCCCTGCACATTGTTCTGGCCGCGCAATGGGCTGAGACCAGCGCCGTAACGGCCGACCTGGCCGGTCAACAGAGCGAGGTTGATCAGCGCCAACACATTGTCGACACCGTTGTGATGCTCGGTGATCCCGAGCGTCCAACACATCTGCGCTGCTTCGGCCCGGGCGTAGGTGTGGGCCAGTTGACGGATTGCATCGGCCGGCACGCCGGTGACCTGCTCGCCACGTTCGAGTGTCCATTCCTCCACCGACGCCGCATAGGCATCGAAGTTGGAGGTGGCGTTCTCGATGAAGGCGGTGTGTGCCAGGCCGGCGTGGATGATCTCGCGGGCGATCGTGTTTGACAGTGCAATGTCGGTTCCAACGTGCAGACCGAGCCAACGGTCGGCGAACTGGGCGGTTTCCGTCCGGCGCGGGTCGACGACGAACAGTTTGGCACCGTCGCCGCGGTTGACCGCTTTCAGGACGTGATGGAAGAAAATCGGGTGGGCGTGACGGGCGTTCGACCCCCAGATGACGATTACGTCTGCGGCTTCAGCTTCCTGGTACGACGATGTGCCGCCGCCCGCTCCGAACACTGTGGCCAGACCGACCACGGAGGGAGCGTGTCAAGTCCGGTTGCAGGAATCGATGTTGTTGGTGCCCATCACGACTCGGGCGAGTTTCTGGGCAATGAAGTTCATCTCGTTCGTCGACTTCGAGCACGAGAAGAAGCCGATTGAACCTCCGCCGAACTCGTCGCGACTGCGACGGAAGCCCTCGGCGGCACGGCTGAGTGCTTGCTCCCATGTTGCTGGCCGCAGGACTCCGTTGTCACGGACCAACGGCTCGGTGAGCCGTTCCAATGGTTGGTATCGATGGCGTGCCTGTTGTGGTGGCATAGACAGAACCTTAGTTGACCATGTACGGTTTGGATTCCATCTAGCGGAACGATTCCGCATGGTGGAACGAATTCCAGAGATTGCTGATGCGGCTTAGCCGAACCAGCCATCATTCATGTAATGTCATACTGACATAGTCCGTCTCCGGGGGTCCAGTTTTCATGTCGTTTCCGTCAGATCTCGAAATCGCACGCGCAGCGTCGGCCAAGCCGTTGTCGGAGATCGCCGCCAAAATGGGGATCGGAGAACACCTACTCGAACCGTACGGACGTGAACTCGCCAAGATCAGCCTCGACGCGATTCCGGAGTTGGCCGCCTCGGGTCGCCCGAAAGCGAAGTATGTCGTCGTCACTGCGATCACTCCGACACCGCTCGGTGAAGGCAAGACGACCACCACCGTCGGTCTCGGACAGGCAATGCAGCACGTTGGCAAGAACGCCGTTATCTCACTGCGTCAACCCTCGATGGGGCCAACCTTCGGGATCAAGGGTGGTGCCGCTGGCGGCGGCTACAGCCAAGTAATCCCGATGGAGCTGCTCAACCTGCACCTCACGGGCGATTTCCATGCCGTCACCGCTGCACACAACCTGTTGTCGGCGATGGTCGACAATCACCTCCATCACGGCAACGCCGCCAGCCTCGACCTCAATAACATCACGTGGCGTCGCGTGATGGATGTCAACGATCGCTCCCTGCGCAACATCATCGTCGGGCTCGGCGGCAAGATGGACGGCGTCACCCGCCAGACCGGCTTCGACATCACCGCCGCCTCAGAAGTGATGGCGATTCTGGCGCTCGCAACAGACCCGGCCGATATGCGTGCACGCCTGGGTCGGATCGTGGTTGGCTACACCGCCACCGGGTCGCCGGTGACGGCCGAGGACCTCAGCGCGGCGGGCTCGATGGCGGTGATCATGCGCGACGCAATCAAGCCCAACTTGCTGCAGACGATGGAGAACACGCCGGTGATCGTGCATGCCGGCCCGTTCGGCAACATTGCCACCGGCAACAGCTCGGTCGTCGGTGACCTGGTTGGTATCCACGCCGGCGACGACCTGATCACCGAAGCCGGCTTCGGTGCCGATATGGGTGCCGAGCGGTTCTTCAACATCAAGTGCCGTGTCTCCGGTCTCGTTCCTGACGCGGCCGTTCTGGTTGCCACGGTACGCGCTCTTAAAGCCCACTCCGGCAAGTACAAGATCGTGGCTGGCAAGCCGCTGCCCGCCGATCTGCTGGCTGAGAATCCCGATGACGTGCTGGCGGGCGCGCCCAACCTCGTCAAGCAGATCGAAAACGTCAAGGCGCACGGCGTGTCGCCGGTGGTGGCGATCAACGCCTTCCCGACCGATCACGCCTCCGAGCACGAAGCGATCCGACGTGTGGCGGAAGGTGCCGGTGCTCGAGTCGCCGTATGTACGCACTTCTCCGACGGCGGCGCCGGTGCCACCGATCTCGCCCGCGCCGTGATCGAGGTCTGCGAGGAGCCGTCGACGTTCAAGTTCCTGTACGCCGATCAAGATTCGTTGAAGACCAAGATCGAAAAAGTCGCCACCACGATCTACGGCGCAGCCAAAGTCGAGTACACGGCCGGTGCAAACAAACAGCTCGCCAACTATGAGGCCAATGGCTTCGGCAATCTGCCTGTCTGCATCGCCAAGACACACCT
>JANOTN010000334.1:0-3127 GCA_031416375.1 Ilumatobacteraceae bacterium | reverse complement strand
GCTCACCTCGCTGCCGCCGGTGACCGCGGTGGCTGCATCGGTGATGTGCCAGTCGGTGTTGCCCTGTTGGGTGTGCCCGAAGTGGTGGGTACCGGCGATCACGCCCGGTCGAGGCCTGTGCGAGACGGCGAGCACGGCCTCTCTGGAAGCACTGGGCGAGGTGATTCGGACCCGGTCGCCGTTGGTGAGTCCGAGGCGTTTGGCGTCGACTGGGTTCATCTCGACACGGTTTTCCGGATGGATCTCGATCGCCCAGTAGTCGTAGGCAGTGCGGGCCTTGGTCCGGGTGGAGAGACGGAAGGTGACGACCTGGAAGGGGTAGTCGCTGTCGAGTTCGTGGAGTGGGCGACCACTGCCGTCCTCGGCGGGAATCCAGGCTCCGTTGCCGGGGAGGCGCTTGCCGGTCGATGGGAACACGGTGGTGGCCAGAACCTCGTGCCACATTTGTAGCGGTGCTCGTTCGTCGATCTTCATTCCCGAGGTGTGTTGGCCCTTCTCGTCCCACGCCGACTCCGGCGCCTCGAAGTAGCCACCCCTGGCCAGCAAGTACGCCGCGCGCGACCACTCGTCGCCGGCGAGGACATCTCGGTGGTCAGCAGCGGGATAGTTGGACTCGACCCACTGTTGTTCAACAGCTTCGGCCGCCGGAGATTTGAATAGTTCGGCGATGTTGGCGATCCCGCGAAGGTAGTAATCCTCGGCCTTATGTAGCGGGAACTTGCGACCTTCGTTGGGCCCGACGCCGGCAATGGCATCGTCGCCATATCCGGGCATGCCAATACGGATCGCAACATCGATGAGGAAGGTCTCGAGCAACATCGGACGGCCGTCGTCGGTGCGTCCGGTGAAGGACTCCACGATGGGGCTGCGGATCGCGACGTGCTTTGCGGATACGACGCCGGCCTGTTGGCCCATAAACCCGTACTGACCGTCGAGGTTCGTGGCGTCGGGAACGATGTAGTCGGCGTAGATGCTGGTCTCGCTGATCGTTGTGTCGACCGCAATGTGCAAGGGCATCTTGACGGGGTCCGTGTATGTTTCGATGAACCGATGGCCGCCTGGGATCGAATGGATCGTGTTGATGTAGTAACTGATGTAGGCCTTGGTCGGGTATGGGTATCCGGTGTCGATACCGGCGAGTGCCTCGGTGGTGATTCCGGCGGGGCTGAACGGGTACCAAGGCCGGGTCGAGGGATAAGGATCCTTCCCGGCCGCGACTCGACGGCTGTACTCGGTGGTCTCCTCGTAAGTGACGTCAGATTTCCCCGCGATGCGCGAGATGTGAACGCCCTTGACCTTCGGGGCGCCATCAACCGACTTCAGGTCGTAGAGGCCATCTGAGTCCCACTTAGAATCGCTGACGTTCTTGATCACGCCGCCCTTACGGTCGTAGTTGCCGACGAGGGCGTTGAGCATCTCGATGGCCAAGCCAGTGAAGATGCCCATGGAGTGCATGGCAGGGCCTCTGTAGGACGAGGCGGTCGCCGCCTTGCCGTGGCTGGTGAACTCCTCGGCCAGCCGTTCAATGGTCTCCGCAGGCACGCCGCAGATCTCGGCCCAACCCTTGGTGTCGTAGCGAGCTGCCTCGTCACGTAGGAGCTGCATTGCACTCTTGACCCGGAGCGTCGCCCCGGACACATCAGTGACCTCGCGGTCAACGAACAACTCGCCAGCATCCACAGATTTGTGAGCGACTGGCTGGTCCGTGCCGGGGTCGATGACGATGTACTCGTCGCCCCCGAGGCCGAGGTCGCGCGCCCGCAGGAACCGACGGTCACGAGGATCGCCCGGCTCCCACACGACCAGGTAAGTGGCATTGATCCAGGTGGTCTCGCCGTCGGCCTCAGCTGCGGCCTTGGTGGTGTTCTCAAGATAGGCCCGGTCGAAGCGGTCGTGGTCGAGGATCCAGCGGATCATCCCGAGGACCAGCGCCGCGTCGGTGCCAGGCTTGACCGCCACCCACTCATCCGCGTAATGCCGGCCGTGGGGCACATAAGGGTCAATGAGTACGAGGTGGCCGTCGCCGCGGGCGTGACGGTTGGCGAGGATCGGTGCCATGGTGTTGACGCCCGGCTTACCGCCGGCACCCAGATTGACACCGAAGAAGAGCATGTACTCGCTGTTGACGACGTCGGCGAACAACTGACTGTGACCGGCGATCTTGTCGCCACCCAACGGGTCGGCATAGGTGCCGGTGAACAGGTACTTGCTGACGGTATGGTTCAACTGGCACAGGTCGCTGTGGCTGACATAGTTGTTCGAGCCGTAGGCTTTCATGAACCGCTCGATGAACTGCTGGCGCCCGGGCTGGCCCCGGCCGGTGTTCCAGACCAGCTGGTAGGCGCCGGGACCGAGCTCGGGCTGGTCGGCGTCGATAGGTTCCAGGCTCCGGATGGACCGCAGACCCTCGACCTCTCGGTCCTCGCCGATGTCGGCGAAGAGGCGGCCGCCCTCGACCACCTCCTCGATGAGCCGGTCCCAGGCAATCGGCTCGAAGCGACCCGACCCGCGAGGGCCGGTGCGCTTGAGCGGCAGCCGGATCCGGTAGGGGTCGTACAGGTACTGGATGCCGCTCACGCCCTTCAAGCACAGCGAGCCGCTGGCGCGCAGCGAGTCCTGCACCGACGTGTCGAAGGCGATGGGATCGTTCAGCGTCGACGCCGGGTGGTAGGGGTTGCCGAACAGGGCGCGCACGGTACCGTCGCGCACGATGGCCCGGCTGCCGCACCGCGCGTCGCACGCCAGGCAGATGCTGTGCACGACCCGGTCGGCCGCGAGCGGAGTCGGACCGGGTACCTGCTTGCGGTAGCGGGGGTTGACCAGCGCCCGGATCGAGCCGTACCCCCCGGCGACCGCTGCGACGACACCGGCGATCAGCAGCAGGGCGTGGCGCCGGCCGGAAACCGCCGCTGAGCGGCGGCCGTCACCGACGCTTGAGCGGTCCGCCAGCGGGAGGACCAGCCACAGGGCGTAGCCGACGACCAGCGCCCACAGCAGCAGGGCCCCGGACGCGATCACCCCCTCCTTGCCCCACAGGAGCACCTCGGTCTCGATCAGGCCCCGCCCGGTGCGGGAGATGGTCTGGCCCCCCATGACGATGTTCCAGCGGCTGGCGAACAGCCCGACC
>JANOTN010000333.1:0-2400 GCA_031416375.1 Ilumatobacteraceae bacterium | reverse complement strand
GATCTCCTCGGCCTCGGCGTTGTTCGCCAGCAGTGTGTAAGCGAGGCGCACCATCCCGGCGTACTCGACCCGGTACAACGCATCGAGCTGCGCAACACGATCATCCGTCGCCGGATCCGGTCCGCCCCTCAAGCCCACTGTCGCCATCATTACCTACGGCGACCGACAGCCCGAAAGTGTTGCACCCGGCCGCCAGAAACTTTGCGTGGTGAGGTTTGGAGGCTTGATCCTGGGCGCTGGTCGGCGGTCAGATGGTGGTCCTGCACGGCTTCGGGGCGGGGTAGCCCGCCGCGGGCTACCAACGACGCCATCATCGAGCCGTCAGACGACAGGGCCGTGCTGCCACCTCCGTCGGCAGGAACGGCAGCCGGCCAGTTGGCTCCCGTTGGGGCCACACCGGTGGACAGGAGGGCTCGAAAGCGGCCGAACACCTCGAGGACTTGTGTGCGGCTCGCCTCCGAGCCGTCGACGCTGATGGTGAAGTGCGAACCCCATGCCCGCAACCGCCGCCGCCAGCAGCAGCACACTCGCCGCGAGCGTCATCCGCAGCCGAGAGTTCGTTCGTCTCGCCTGCCGCAACTGCATCCGAGGCCTGTTGCGACTCGTCCACGAACCGCCGCTCGTTCTCGTCAAGATCATCGGGATGTTCGACCGCCCACGACACCGCGGCGTCGAGCCGGACGCCGCGGTACAACAATCCGGCCGGCCGCCCAGAGTCGGCCCACTCGCGAGCCTCGCTCGCCAGGTGGCGCAGGAGCCGTTCTCTCTCACGGTCCTCGGCGATCCACTCCGTCAATCGCCGCCAGTGTCGGGCCAGACTGCTCGTGCGCGACCTGCAGCTCGCCATCATCCGACACGGTTACCAGCCGGGCTGCGAGCAGGCGCTCGACGAGATCGCCGTCGGCGACACGGCGCGCCACGCGAGCGCCAATCGGTTGGTCACCGTCGAATCGGACGAGCCGCCGAAACAACCGCCGCATCTGACGTCGTTGCTCCTCATCCAACGACTCGTAGACCTGTTCCGCCGACGTGGCGATCGCGGCTCGGATCCCGCCGGAGCTCCGGTACCCGTCGACGGTTAGCGTGTTGCCCTCCACTCGACGCCACGTCTCAGCGAGTGCGTGCGACAGCAGCGGAAGCGCTCCCGGCTCGTCACGGCATTCTTGGAGCCATGGCGCAGCTCAACGCCCCGCGGAGCGCGACATGAACACCGGCATCGGGCACGTGCACCACACCTGTTGCAGTTCTCACGCCGCCATCACCAACACGCTGACCTGCCCAAACGCAGAAATCAGTGTCTCTCGTCGGCGGCGGACCCCCAGAGAAGCGGCTGCACCAATCGCTCGGCATGGCGACAGCCCTTGGAATCGGAGACAGCGTGGTCGTTCTCGGTCGGGAGCATCAGGAGCCGTTGATCGCCGAAACCGTTCGGCACAGCGATCGCCTGATCATCGTGGTCGACGCCTCATCGTGGTGCGATGTGAGTGCGATCTGCGATGTCGCCCGCCACGGCATCGACCCGCTGGCGGCCCCGACGCTCGAGTTGGTGCTCCTGCAACGCGCGACGACGAGCCATCCGTCGGGCACGGCAAAATGGCTCAACGATCACAGCTTCGCACACCACCTCCATCTTCGTGAGGGCGTTGCCGGCGACATTGCCCGCTTTGCTCGTCACGTCAGCGGCCGTTCGGTCGGGCTGGTGCTCGGCGGCGGCGGTGCCCGCGGGTTTGCCCACATCGGGGTCATCCGGGCGATGCACGAGTTGTCGATTCCGATCGACACGGTCGGCGGTTCGAGCATGGGTCCGATGGTCGCCGGCCAATGCGCAATGGGCTGGACGTGGGAGGAGATGCTCGCTCACAACGAACGGGTGTGGAACGATCGGCGCCTGCATTGGGATGCGACCGTGCCAACCGTCTCGTTGTTCTCCGGCAGACGCGCTACCCGCCTGTACGACGTCACGTTCGGTGACCTGGACATCGAGGATTTCTGGCTGCCATACTTCGCCACGAGTGTGGACCTCAGCGCGTTCCGGCTGGCCGTGCACCGGGATGGTCCTGCGAGGCAATGGATCCGCGCTTCGGCCACCGTTGCCGGGTTGTGGCCACCCGTCATCGATTCCGACGGGCATCTCCACATCGACGGCGGACAGCTGAACAACGTACCGACCGATCAGATGCGCGACCACCACGACGGCCCGATTATCGCCGTCGATGTCTTCGCCCGGCAGGCCGCGATGACCCTCGAACCGGGCAGTTCCCCGCCGATCGGAATCGGCATCTGCTCCGCCGGCGGACCTCGCAGCGATACCCCGCGATCACCGACACCATCAACCGCTGTGCGCTCCTCGGCAGCCTGGCCCAACAGGAACGCGCCGGGCAGTACGCGGACGACTACATC
>JANOTN010000332.1:0-3479 GCA_031416375.1 Ilumatobacteraceae bacterium | reverse complement strand
GTGTTGACGGCGGGGACCAAGGTCGCTACCGGCTGGTGGGCGGCGCGACGAGGCGGGATCAGTGCTCGTGGCCGTGTCCGGGCCGGGTTGGCGCTGGTGGCCCGGGGCGAGTTCTCGGTGGTGATCGCCGAACTCGGCATCACCGCCGGACTCGAGCCGCGCCTCGGCCCACTTGCGGCAGCCTACGTGTTGATCCTGGCGATCGCCGGGCCGCTGCTGATGCGCTGGTCGCCCACGCCGCAGCTTCCACGCCGTTCGACGACCGACGGCACAGCTGTGACGAGGGGTCGAGTGTTGTCATAGACCGGTGGCGACCAGGGGGCGGGCGCGCACGGCGAGTTCGAGAACGAAGCGGCCTTCAGGGTCTTGGGGGGAGTGACCGGTGAGCTGGGTGATTCGTTGGAGGCGATAGTCGACGGCGCGGGGACTGAGGTGCAGCACCCGAGCGGTGGCGGAGAGGTTGCCCGACGCGGCGATGTAGGCCTCGAGCGTCTCGATGAGATGCTGCGCTCCACCCCGCGCCCGCTGGAGGGGTCCGAGGACCGCCTCGACCAGTTCCCCGACCAGGGCGGTGTCGGCGGTCAGCACCCGGTAGGGCAGGAGCTCCTCGAACCGGGCGACCGAGCCCGAACGGGCCAGCCGACCGGCGAGCTCAAGGGACTGGCAGGCTTCACTGTAGGAGCGGACCAGTCCGCCGGACCCGCGGCCGGGGCGACCAACTCCGATCCGCCATGGCCCCTCGCCGGTTTCTTCCAGCGAGCGGGTCAGGCCGGTCGCCGCGTCGCTGGCGGTGCCAGGCAACACGCAGACCAGTAGGCCTTGTTTGGTGGCGACCATCACATCGCGCCCGTTGAACGTGGCCAGGACGTGTGCTTCGAGCCGGCTGTGGACGGGGCCGGCGTCGAGCAGCTGTCGGCCGGTTTGGGCGACGACAACGTGATGGGTTCCGGCGAGGTTGAACCCGAAACGGGCGGCCCGTTCGAGCATCAGATCCGGCTCCCCGCTCCCAGCGAGGAGGTCATCGATGAACTCGCGGCGCAGTGACTCCTCGAATCGTATGGTGCGACGCTGGGCCCGCTCGTAACCGGCCGCGAGGGCCTGGGCGGCGTCGTCAGCGGCCCGAAACATCGCTGCAGCAGCTGACCCGACCGTGGCCGCGCTCGACTGCGGTGCCCGAGTGTCGATGTCGGCCCAGAGTCGCCAGGTGGCGCTGAGATAGAGGTCGAGCACCGCCGACAAGGCAACGCCTTGGTTGGCGGCCTCCTCTCCTTGGTAGTGGCACGTCTCGACGTCGACGGGTGACAGACGTTGGCCGCTCCGAGCCACGTCGATGACGGCGCGCATGTACTCCCCCAGCATCGCTGGCTCGACGCCCGCGTCACGGGCGGCGAGCCCGCCAACTTCGTCGGCGTTCGTTGCTGAAGGGCCGACGAGGGCCTCAACGTCGGACCGTCGGCTGGTGGATCGTGCGACCATCGGGTTCGAGTCTACTGAGAACCACCGGGTGGTAACCTCCGGAATCCGGAAACGAACGTGCCAAAGATTCTGCCGATGTGGATCATTGTATTCTGGAACAGAGCGTACGAATCTTTGTGGCATGAGCGCAACCCCGGGGCCAACGCCCACTGCGGTACACGTTCAAGGCGAGGAGAACGCAGGCGAGTTCCCGCCACCGCCTGCGTTCCCTCGCTGCCAAGCCGTCGTGCTGGCGTGTATCGACTTTCAGTTCGTCGAACCGCTGCACCGCTTCCTCGGGTCGCGGGGCCTCCTCGGCGACTTCGACCTCGTCGGCTGGCCGGGCGGAGCAGTCGCCCTCGGCACCGCCGACCGCGGCGCGTTGCTCGACGCGGTCGCGCTTGCCTGCGATCTCCACCAACCAAACGAACTGTTCCTGATCGTGCACCACGACTGTGGCCGGCTCGGCGGGTCGACCAGCTTTGCCGGACGTCATGCCGAAACCGCCACACTCCACACCGCCCTGGAGATCGCCCACGAAGTCACCGCGGCGCGGTTCCCCGAGCTCGATATCCACACAGTGCGCCTCGGTCTCGACGGTTCTCCTGCCCTCACCGACAGCCTCTCCAACCGGGACGGCCGCCAAGTGTCGGCCCACGGCCGTACGCGATGAGGGGCACCTGCATAGTGCAGCCGCACGGCCGTGCGGTTGGCCACGACAACGCAAATTCACAAAGCCCGCCACCTCTATCGCCCCACCCCTATCGCCACCCCTACCGCCACCCCTACCGCGACCCCCCCAACATCCAGTGAAGGAACAGTCCTGATGAATCGCTCGCTACTCGCCGAACTCCAGCGCCAGGACGCATACCCTTGTGTCACCCTGCTGCTCACAACCACCCCGGGACCGTCGATGGCCCCGCGCGACCTGGTCGCGTTGACCGGACTCGCCGACAGCGCCGACCGCCGGCTCGAAGGCGACGTACCAGACGGCACCCGCCGAAACGTGATCGACTCGATCAGAGCGCTCATCGGATCGAGTGCCGCCGAGAAGGCGACCAAGGCAATCGCGCTGTTCGCGTCGCCCCACTACTCGGCGGTTGTCCGCCTCGCAGGCGTCACACGTGACCGCGTCGTGATCGACAACACCTTTGCCACCCGGGATCTCGTCGCCGACTCCAACCGGACCGCGCTGTACCGTGTCATCACGCTCAGCGACCACAAATCCCGTGTGTTCATCGGCGATCGAGCCCGAATGGTCGAGGAACGAACCGAAATCTGGCCGCTGCACCGTGACGACGACCAGAGCCCGGTCACATGGGCCCGCACGGTGATGACCGCCATCGCCGCCGAACACACCAAACTACCGCTCCCGACTGTCGTGGCCGGCGTCAATCGCACGGCCCGCGACCTCGCCAAGGCGACCAACATCGACGCGATCGGGATCATCCGCGGCAACCACGACCGAACGGGCTGGGTCGATCTCTACAACCAAGCCTGGCCGCTCGTCTGCGACTGGCTCCGCACCGACAACCAACGAGCACTCGACCACCTCGACACAGCCCGCGGGGCAAACCGATATGCCGGCGGCGTCAACGAAGTCTGGGAACTCGCCCATGACGCACGCGTCGACCTCCTCGTCGTCGAGGAAACCTACGCCTACCCGGCGCGTCTGCGCAACGGACATCTCGTCGCCGTGGTCGACATCGAGGCCCCCGACGTGATCGACGACGCCATCGACGAACTGATCGAGATCGTGCTCAACAACGGAGGACGCGTAGCGATCGTCCCCGACGGAAAACTGGCCGATCACGACCGACTCGCCGCAGTGCTCAGGTACTAGCTCCGATGGTCCGGTCGGGGCCGCACTGTTGGTATGAGAGGGTGGGGTGCCGGTCCGGGCTGACGTCGTGTGTCTATGGCGCTTGGAGCCCGTTACTAGCTTGACGCGTGGGATCTCGGGAGCTCCGTTGTGTTGCTTCGAGCACGTACCTCAGTTTCTTCATGACGAGGTCCCCATCCGG
>JANOTN010000331.1:0-27410 GCA_031416375.1 Ilumatobacteraceae bacterium | reverse complement strand
CAGTCCCTGCGCCACCATTTTGAATCGTGACCGGTTTGAATCCTGACTGCGAGTAGTCTCGACGGTGTGACGCCGATGGATCTTGTGGGAGTGCGGGTCGAGATTCCGGCCAACACCCCGATGGTGCTGCTGCAAGAGCAGACCGGAGCGCAACGCTTGCTACCGATCTATATAGGGAGCCCAGAGGCATCGTCGATTCACTATGCGCTGGAAGGCATCGACCCTCCAAGGCCGTTGACTCACGATCTGTTTCTCACCACCTTGAAGCAACTCGGTGCGACATTGGAGCGGGTCGTCGTCACGGAGGTCAGAGATCACACCTACTACGCCGAGCTACACCTGAAGGCTGCCGGTGTCGAACACGTGCTCTCCAGTCGACCATCTGATGCGATAGCGCTGGCGGTTCGCTGCGAAGCCCCGTTGTTTGCCTCCGACGAGTTGCTTGATGAGGTCGGTCAGCTTCCCGAACCGGAGCCCGAGGACGAAGCAGAAGACATGATCGATGAGTTCAAGGACTTCATCGAAAACGTCAGCGCAGAAGACTTCGACGACTACCCGTAGCCATTTCGATGTCGCCACTGGATCAGCGCGTCATCCAAACAAACGGTTGACGCCGCGCGCTCTCTCGCGTAGAGTCACTAGCTCACACTCTCGTAACTACACCGATGTTTGTCGAATCATAAAACGACGGCATTCATCGTTGCAGGGGAGTCTGGTTGGGGCAGGCAGGCTCCGCGCCACTGGCAGGCGGAACCACAAACGAACGGAGACACCCGTGAGCGAAGGCTTCAGCGGAACGCAGGCAGCGAATGTGGTCGGTATCACCTACCGACAACTCGATTATTGGGCGCGAACCGATCTGATTCGGCCAGCCCTCACCGATGCCAGCGGGAGCGGTAGTCGTCGTCGCTATAGCTACAAAGACCTGCTTGAACTGCGCGTGATCAAGACGCTGCTCGATGCAGGGATCAAGCTCGAATCGGTCCGCCAGGTCTTCGAATACATGCGCGAGCATGTCGATACCGACATCGCCGCGGCTCACCTCGTGATCAACGGCAGTTCGGTCATCCTGGCTCAAGGAAGCGAACTGATCGACGTGTTGGCGAAGGGCCAGGGAGTTCTCAACGTGCTTTCGTTGGCAGGCGTGAAGAGCGAAGTCGATGCTCAGTTGGTGCCACTCCAGGCCGAAATGCTGGAGCGCGCAGCTGCCGTCGGCAGCTAACATGAACGTCTCGCCACTTGATTCAGTGCACCGCGCCCTCGGGGCCAAGATGGTGCCATTCGGTGGTTGGGATATGCCGCTTGAGTACACCGGTACGATCGACGAGCACTTGGCCTGCCGCCAGTCAGCGGTGATGTTCGACGTGTCACATCTCGGAACGGTTCGACTGACTGGTTCGGACGCGTACGACTTACTCCAGCAGCAGCTCTCCAACGATCTCGCAAAGATTGGGCCCGGACGGGCGCAATACACCCATCTGCTCGACGATCGCGACGGATCGGTGCTCGACGACATCATCGTGTGGTGGCATCCCAATGGCGACGGCGAGCCGGTATTCGATGTGATGCCCAACGCCTCAAACACTGACCGGGTTGTTGATGCGATCGGCGGGGTCGATATCACCGCTGACCGTGCCGTGATCGCTGTTCAAGGGCCTACAGCCCGCGAGCTTGTGGGCTCTGTGTTTCCCGCTGCCGCCGCTGTTGGACGCTTCAAGATCGGGTTAGCTGATTGGGGTGGCGCGGCGTGTGCGATTGCCGGAACCGGTTACACCGGTGAAGTAGGGATTGAGATTGCAGTCCCGATCGATGTCGCCGAATCGTTGTGGCAAGCACTTTCCGAATCCGGGATACGCCCGGCAGGTCTGGGTGCCCGCGACACACTGCGACTCGAGGCCGGGCTTCCGTTGCACGGCCACGAACTTGGCCCGGGTATCACACCGCTCCAAGCTGGTCTCGGCTGGGTGGTCGGCTGGGACAAACCGATGTTTCGAGGCAAGTCGGCGCTGCTCGCCGAGCGCGACAGCGGGGTCGCTCGGAAGTTAATCGGGATTGCGACAGAGGGCCGACGACCCCCGCGCGCGGAGTGCAGGATCATGTCCGACGGGGTCGCAGTCGGCACCGTGACCTCTGGGAACTTCTCCCCGGTTCTCGGCCACGGAATCGCACTCGGATTTGTGTCGCCGGGGCTCGGTGTCGGCGATCGAATCGGCGTCGATGTTCGCGGGATGCTGATCCCGGGCGAAATCGTGACAACGCCGTTCGTCAAGCGATGAGCCTCACCGCTTCGTCGCCGATGTTTTGACTGGTGCCTTCTTGACTGGTGCTTTTGTGGCCGATGTACTTTTCGTTTTTGGTGCCGGTTCCGGCTCGGATTCAGGTTGTGGTTTGGGTGCGACGGGTTTGGAACCCATTCCCGGCAATCGCAGGCCGCCGAATAAACCTCCGGCGCTCTCAGCGAACTGTGTCAGTGGCCCGAGCCGTTTGGACACATCGCCGATCGTGTTGATGAACTCGCCAAGCTGAAGCGGAAGGGTCGAGAACCCGGGCGAACTGAGCGTATTGACGATCTTTTCGATATTCGGAGCAGCGACACGAACTGGGCCTTCCAGGAGCTTGGTGATCTCGTCGGCGGCCTTCACCGATCGCGTGATCTGTGGCATCATCGCCCGGACCGGTTCCTCGATATCGCCGATCAGTCGATTGATTCGTGACGCCGCCTCGTTGAGGTTCTCCATCGTGCGATTGAGGTTGTCGACGGCCCGAAACAGCTCATCGACACCACGTTTGAACTGTTCAACGGTTCGCAGCCCGCCTGCGATCGGCGCCGCAAGGAGGTTAATCACGTCGGAAAAACCATCGTGTCGGGGAGCGTCGTCGGTCATCGCGTCAGGCTACGGCACCGTTGTCGTGCTCGGTGATGTCGTCGCTGGTGTCGTCGTTGATGTGGTGGTCGACATGGGTGGCGTGGTCGACGTCGTTGACGTCGTCGATGTCGTCGATGTACTCGTTGATGTACTCGTGCTAGTCGTGCTGGTCGTGCTTGTTGTCGTTGTTGCCGGCTGGGCAGGAGTCGCCATGTACGGCAACCAAGAAATTTGCGGCCGATACCGGTACGGCCACGGATAGGCGTCGCCAACCATGTCGCGGGCGTTATTCGACACTGTGATCAAAATCGATCCGAACCCGTCGCGCCAGGGAAGCAGATGGGCGTGATAGGTGTTCATTTTCGGGTCTTGATTGCGCGGAAGCATGGGCCCGTAATGCACAGTCGACCACGGTCCCCACGGATGCTCGGCCAAGTCGATCGCCAGACTGTTACCCCAGTATCCATCGACATCAGTGGCCGACACCCACTGACCATCGAGGTATCGCGGTTGCATAGGGTTTTCGACGTAGAAGCGCTTGACAATCGGTACCGCGTCGAGACGGTTCGTGGACCATCCGTCGGCAGTGCGGTACTCGGGGCGTGCCGACAATTGACCCTTCGGCACTCGGGCCAGCCAAATCTCCGTTGCCGAGTGCTGCCCGCTCCAAAAACCGCCCTCGCGAACCAGGTTCTGTTCGAACGTGTTGCCGAACATGTAGGTGTGGCTGGCATCTGAGCTGACCGCGTAGCCATAGATCGGGACGGCGCTTGGGTCGGGGGCCAGTGCGAATCCCGTTCGCTCCAGGGTTGTTGCGTCGTAGCTCGCCAGAAAGACTCGTTCGGGATGCCATCCAAGACCATCGGGCGGTGCGGGGTCATATGGGTCCTTGATCATCTCCGCCCAAAACACCCAGAGTTGGCCGTCGGACATTTCACCACCCATCGGCCAGAACCAGCGACTCCGCGTGGCCACGTCGCCATCGCCATTTTCGAATGGTGATGGTTTGCTCGTTGTGCCGCGATGCAGCAGCGTGAAACACGACCCAGTCTGAAGCAGCGCCGCGTTGTGAACGAAGCGGGCCTTACTAAGCGTCGACACGCCGCCGGAATGGTCGACGAATGTGTCTTGGAAGATCCAAAGGTACCGGTCGCCACCGAGTGGATACACATGCTGGTAGTCCCACCCAAGCACCGGCCCGACGCGTGCGGCGAAGAACTCGTCGAGGGCCGCAACCGAGAGATCGCCAGCGCATCCCACATCGGTACCGAGGTAGCCGCCCACGGTCGTCCGCGTACTCGCCGCCCACGGAGGAGGTGCCACAGTTGACGGAGGCGGTTCGTTTGGGTCCGGCTCAGCGGGGACAGGTCGGGCAACCACTGCCGGGTCATTCTCGTCGATCTTGACCGAGTACTCCCGGTCAAGATCGATTGCGGTGAACGGTCGGCTGGCGCTGACGGAGGACGTTGTCGTGCTCGTCGCAAAGGTTGACGATGTGACTGAGTTGGTCGTCGAAGCCGGAGGCGCTAACGACGAGGTGCCGTCAACTGAAGCGGTGGTCGTCGCACCCGTCGTTTCGATTTGACTATCGCCACTCGCCAAGACCAGAGTTCCGATCAGCGGCACAGCGATACTCGTTGCGACCACAACCCACCAGTGCGGCGGAACGGCACGCAAGCGATCTGGGAGGCGCACTTTGGTCAGCGTACTCGGATCAACGATCAGCGATTGGTCGCGTACGACTCCAACGGCTCGCACGTGCACACCAAGTTGCGGTCCCCGTACACACCGTCAATCCGCGACACCGGCGGGAAATATTTGTCTTGCACGATCGATGTTGACGGAAACGCCGCAACCGAGGCCGGGTACGTACGATCCCAGCAGTCGATCAGATCGAACGCCGTGTGCGGTGCCAGTCGGAGCGGACTCGACTCGACGGCCCATTCACCACTCGCCACGCGATCAATCTCTGAACGAATCGCCAGCATCGCATCGCAGAACCGGTCAAGTTCGCGTAGCTCCTCACTCTCTGTCGGCTCGATCATGAGTGTGCCGGCGACCGGAAAACTCATGGTCGGTGAATGGAATCCGTAGTCGATCAGGCGCTTTGCCACGTCATCAACGGTTACCCCGGTGTCTTTGGTGATGGTGCGAAGATCGATGATGCACTCATGGGCGACACGACCCTTCGTTCCGGTGTACAGGACCGGATAGGCACCCTCCAGTCGGGTGGCGACATAATTGGCCGACGTGATCGCGATTTCAGTGGCACGCCGCAGGCCGCTACTGCCCATCAACCGCACGTACACCCACGGGATCGGAAGAATTCCGGCCGAGCCAAAGCGGGCCGCCGAGACCGGCCCGACGCGCTGGTCGAGGCCGCCGAGTGGATCGCCTGGCAGAAACTCGGCGAGGTGGGCGCGCACGCCGACCGGCCCAACGCCCGGCCCGCCGCCGCCGTGTGGGATACAGAACGTCTTATGTAAGTTGAGGTGACTGACGTCGGCACCGAACCATCCAGGCTTGGCGACGCCAACCAGCGCGTTGAGGTTCGCCCCGTCGACATACACCTGACCACCAGCGGCGTGAATCATGTCGCACAGTTCGACGATGCCGGTCTCAAAGACTCCGTGAGTGGACGGATAGGTGACCATGATCGCCGCCAATCGATCACCGGCAACGGCGATCTGATCTCCGAGATCGGCCAGATCGATGTTGCCTTCGTCGTCACATCTGACCACGACGACTTCCATCCCAGCCATGACCGCGCTGGCCGCATTCGTGCCATGGGCGCTCGCCGGAATCAGGCACACGCTGCGCTGGCCGTCCCCGCGGCTGCGATGATAGCCACGGATTGCCAGCAACCCAGCGAACTCGCCCTGGCTGCCTGCATTGGGCTGCAGGCTGACGGCGTCGTAACCAGTGATCTCGATCAGCGTCGCCTCAAGTTGGGCAATCATCGTGCGGTAACCAACGGTCTGGTGATCAGGTGCGTACGGGTGGATATTGGCGAACTCGGGCCACGAAATCGGTTCCATCTCACTCGTCGCGTTGAGTTTCATCGTGCATGAGCCGAGCGGGATCATCGTCCGGTCGAGCGCCAAATCGCGATCGGCCAATCGACGCAGGTAGCGCAGCATCTCGTGCTCGCTGTGGTAGCTGCGGAACGCCGCCTGAGGCAGGATTTCGCCTTGACGAACAAGGTTTTCGGGAACCGCGAAATGAGCGTCGGCAAGGGCATCTGTGTTGATCGGCGGTGCCCCAAACACCGACGCGACAGCCGAGACGACATCGAGCGAGGTCGTCTCGTCGAACGAGATACCTACTGACGAGGGCGAGATCACCCGCACGTTGATGCCGCGATCAGCAGCGGCGGTGAGTACTGCGGCGTTGTCGACGTTGTCGATCGCGATCGTGTCGAACCACGAGTCATGTCTGAGTTTCATGCCGTGCAACCGGAGGTGAGCCGCCAGCAGAGTTGTGTACCCGTGTACCCGCTCCGCGATCCGTCGTAATCCATCCGGACCATGCCAGGCGGCATATAGACCAGCGATGTTTGCCAGCAAGACCTGAGCCGTGCAGATGTTCGACGTGGCCTTCTCGCGCCGAATGTGTTGCTCGCGTGTTTGCAATGCAAGCCGCAGCGCCGGGCGACCGGCTGCGTCGGTGCTGACCCCGACTAGCCGGCCGGGAAGCGCACGAGAAGCCGATTCACGTACGGCGAGGAATCCGGCGTGAGGGCCTCCGAAACCCATCGGAACTCCGAACCGCTGCGCAGATCCAACAGCGATGTCGGCACCGAGGTCACCGGGCGATCTCAGCAGCACACACGCCAAAAGATCGGTGGCGACGACAACCTGAGCACCCGCTGCGTGAATCGAATCAATCGTCGCTGTCCAGTCGACCACTGCGCCGGTCGATGTCGGATAGCTCAACAACGCCCCGAAATAGCGGCCATCCTCGAGTCGGTCGATGTCGCCAACCACGAGTTCGATCCCGATCGGTTCGGCACGCGTAGCCAACACGGCAATCGTCTGCGGGTGGGTGTCGTGATGGACGAAGAAACGAGAGCCCGAGCCGCGTACGGACCGGCGGGTCATCGTCATCGCCTCGGCTGCTGCAGTCGCCTCGTCAAGCATTGATGCGTTGGCGATATCGAGACCAGTCAGATCGCTTACCATCGTTTGAAAATTGAGCAGAGCCTCAAGCCGACCCTGGCTGATCTCCGGCTGGTAGGGCGTGTAGGCGGTGTACCAGGCAGGGTTTTCGAGCACATTGCGTCGGATCACCGGGGGAGTGATGGTGTCGAAATACCCCATACCAATCAGGCTCGTCATCGTTGCGTTCTGATCGGCCAGCGAACGCAGTTCGCTGATCACATCGGATTCAGTGCGTGGACCTGCCAGCGCCAGCGGTTGCTCAAGTCGGATCGACACCGGAACGGTTTCGTCCATCAGTGCGGAGACGCTCTCGACACCGATCACCTCAAGCATCCGCTCGAGATCAGGGTGGCGGGGCCCGATGTGACGCCCGACGAAGTCGTCAGTTCCGAGCAGATCGATCAGTGGGTGTGACACAGTGGACCTCCGATGGTGCGGCTGAGTTTGCACCCCCGCTGTCATCGATGCCTGAGAGTTTCACCCTGCGCGTCAGAGTTTTCCCCGTGGGCGAGCCGGAGGTGTTCGACCGACTGCTTTCCAGCGTTGCCTCGCCCATCCGGTCCGTTGGCCTGAGAGATTCCGGGGTGGTTGCTCCTTCGGCGTCGGCACCACTGGCTGTGATGACAACTCTCCCGGTCGGGTTCTGCGACGTGATCAACCTACACGCTCTCGCACCCCGAGGTGGCGACCTCGAACGTTTGATCTGTGTCCGATCGCAACGCGTCAGCCTCGCTCCACAATGCAATTCCTGTCGCTGGCGCGGGACGCCATTGGTACAGCCGCAGGTTGTCGACCGCCAAGCTGCCCCGAAATGCGGGGGCCGTCTCGATGTAGATGAACACAGCATCAACCGGCGTTGCCTCGACTGGCTCGAACGAGCCGGGATCGATCTCGACCGTCAATCGGTGCCACTCGTCATCATCTGGGACCGTGAGCGGCAACGTGATTTCCCTGAGCTTGGTGGATTCAGGCTGGCGTGTCAGATCCTCGTCGGCAACTCGGTACATTGCCAGGCGGAGCACCGGCTGTTCGCCACGTACTCGCCGTAGATCAACGCTGACCGAGTAACTCGGCGCGGCGTCTGCCGGCGCAGACTCGTCGGGCAACCAAATTTCGTGCTTTGGTGTCGGCACCAGCGACAGGTTCCGAAGCGATGTCTTCTTATTCGCGTTCGAGAGCAGCATGATCGCATCGTCAAAGGCGTCTGGGCTCGCCCCTTGTACGACGTTCCATTGATCGGGATTCTCCGGAAACTGCCAGTGCATCGGAACGCCTCGTGCACGATCCGCGGTGCCGTCGTCAATGGCGCCCCAGGTGAGCAGGTCGAGTCCGTACTCGACCCCCGTTGGGAGGTCATTGGTACGAAGCGTGAGGCACGGCGGAAGCGTCGCGGGACCCGACGGGCCAACCGTCATTTGGGTCAGTTCGCTCGTCGGTTGCGCGGTAATCAGCCCGGTGTTTCGATCCAATTGGATCCCAGCTGGTGTCAGACCGTCCGCCAGTGATTCCAACTGAATCGTCGTGACATCAAGGCTGCTCACTCTTCCGCTCTCAGCACCTCGTCGCGAACGCGCCGCCAGCATCCGAACGACTCGCTCCGCCTGTTCGCCAGCGAGCGGTGCCGGCCGATACCGGTCGAGCATGATTGGGAGGAATCGAGCCTCCACCAACCCAGCGTCATCAACGACGACACGGAGCATTGCCGAGGGATACGTCAAGTGAAAGTTTTGATCGAAGACAAAGTTGCCAAGGCTGTAGACGATCAGCTTGCCGTTGTACCACTCGGCTCCCTGCAAGACATGCGGGTGGTGACTAATCACCATGTCGGCACCGGCGTCAATCGCTGCCCTCGAGGTGATACGCAAACCAGGGCTTGGCGACCCGACCAACTGGAAACCGGAATGGAACTGGACGACGACAACGTCGGCACCCTCGGACTTGAGTCGGGCGATCTCGGCCCGCATTGCATCCGGTTCATACTGACCTGCTCCGCCGTGCCCACGACGGGCGACCCAATCCTGCAATTCCGGATAGGCGCCGGGAGCCGAGAGCGCCGCCCACAGTTCGTTGACGCGCTGATCGGACAACGTGGGCTCGACTGCTGAAAACTCCTGCCAGATCTCGCTGGCTACCCGATCAGCGGTCGCGACGTACCCCGGTGAGCCAAGCTCTCCAAACCCAAACGAGCGGACTTCGTACTGCCACGCACTCGTCGGCGATTCACTGGGTGCCGGTTGCTCACCTCGTTCAGGGAGTAGATCGTTGAACCGATCGCCGCTCAGCGTCGTCAACGACAGCACGCCAATCGTGCGCCTGCCCGCCTGCACCAAGATGCCACGGCGGGCCGTTTCTTCGTCGAGTGCCGCACCGATATGCGGTACCCCGGCTTGATCGAGCGCGTTGAGCGTCGAACTCACCCCCGCGTCCTGCCAGTCGTTGGCATGATCGTTGCCGAGCATGACCAAATCGACACCCATCTCGTCGAGTGCCTCCGTCACGATCGGAGGCGACTGAACGAGAAAAACCTTGCCCGGATATGCGTCTTCGACCGGCAAGTTCCCGACCACGGTTTCGAGGTTGACAATCGTCAAGTCCGACGAGCTTGACAATGGGCCGAGTTCGTTCACGACCGCTCGCGCCGCACTGCTCGATGTCGCCGCTACGGAGTCCTCGCGTAGCGGCTGCTGATAGCGTTGACCGAGCATCGTGTCACCGCCGAAGTGCATCGATGTCCGCTCGCCATTCGGTCCGATTCGATCAAGAAGCGTGATCGTGGTTTCGCCATCGCGAGGTCCGAATGCGATCGGCTCCGGGAGTTTGCCCGGTGCTGTCACGACACCTGCGATCGGGCCACTCAGACCCAACTCGATCTGCCCGCGTTCGTTCGACTCATGCTCGCTGTTGCCAACCGCGGTGAACGTCGCATCTGACACGGGAGAACCGGCCTCATCGATCATGGTGACCGTGACGGTTTCCGTAGTCTCAAGGCGAGTCAACCGTTCGGGCCCAAATGAACAACTCGACAGGGTCAGCGCGCCAATTGCTGACAGCCGCCCCAGTCGTTTCATGACCAATCCAGCGTAGAAGCATCGCCGCCGGTCGGCAGGGATACGTGCCGAACGGACTAGGGCTGGGGGAGCGGGTCCGTGTTCTGACAGCCGTCGATTGTCTTGACGATCGGGTAGGGGTTGACCGCAGAGAGACCCTTAGGGTGCACCTCGAAGTGGAGATGAGCGGTGCCAGAGCTTCCAGAGCTGCCAACCGCTCCCACGATCTGCCCAGCTTTGACAGGCACGCCGATCTGGATGCCTTCCGCTAGTCCCTGCATGTGGGCATAGAAGAAATACGTGCCGTCAGCCATGGTGATTCGGATCGCGTTGCCGGCGAGCGAGCCCGGATAGTCGGCGTAGACCTTGGTCACTTTGCCATCGGCCGCGGCGTACAGCAGCTTGCCTGCGGGGGCAATGATGTCAACCCCGAGATGCACCCGGCCGCCACCACGTGCGTATCCCCACGAATCCCCGTAGAAGCACTTTCCTTGAACGGGAAAGGCCTCGAGCACGACCGGCGCCATTTCGCCGACGACCGGGGCAGGAGCCGCAGCGAGTCCGAGCGGAGAGGAGGTCTCGGCGTTGACCTTTCCCGTCACGGAGAGTCCCTTGGAGCGCTGAAACTCCATGATTGCTGAACTGGTTCCGGCACCGAACTCGCCATCAGCTCCGCCCTTGACGGCAATTCCTGAGGCGATCAAGGCGTTCTGAAGTGAGATCACTCGGGCGCCGATCTCGCCGTAGACGGCGAACCCAACAGGGCTGGTGGTCGTGCCGAGCCCTGGTTTCGGGTTGGCGAGCGCCGCGATCGTGATGTCATCAACGATTCCCGACTCCGCCTGACCCTGCGACTTCTGGAACGCTTTGATCGCGTTCACCGTCGCCGGCCCAAATATTCCATCAGCACCTCCGCGCACCGTGATTCCCGCCTTGATGAGCGCGCTCTGGAGATCCTTGACCGAGTTGCCGAGCGAACCCGGCTTCAAGCCGGCGAATGGGCTGGGACTCGTGCCGCCACTGACGGTTCCACCGGACGCCAGCGCACTGGCGGTCGCATCGTCGACCTTGCCAGACTGGGGGAGTCCCCTAGCTGACTGATACTGCTTGAGAGCCGCCATGGTGGCGTTCCCGAATCGACTATCGGCACCGCCCCGAACCGTGACGCCGGCCGCGATCAACGCCTCCTGAAGCTGCTTGACGGCAACGCCAGTAGCCCCGTATTGCAGGCCAAGCAGGGGATTGGTCGCAACTGGGTTGTGAGGCGCCCCGGTGCCGATCGCCTCAAGCGCGGCCGCCGTCGCTTCGTCGACAATCGCGGTAGCGCGGAGACCCTTCGAGTTCTGAAACGAGCTGAGGGCGTTGACGGTGCGAATGCCGAAGATGCCGTCGGCGCTACCGACACCGGTAAAGCCGGCGGCACTCAGGATCTGCTGCAACCGCTTGACTTGGTCGTTGCGAGCGCCGACCTTCAACCCAACGAGTAGATTCGACGCTGCGGGCGTTGCCGCCGGAGCTGCCGCTGGAGTCGGTGTCGACACGGTGACACTTCCGAGAGCTCCAGCTGCAGCGGCGTCGACCGTACCCGTCGCTGCGAATCCCTTGGCCGTTTGGAACTGCTTCAGTGCCGCAGAGGTTCCCGCACCAAAAATTCCGTCGGTTCCACCGGCAACGGCGATTCCACCGTCGATCAACTTCTGCTGGAGCTGCTTCACGGCGTCACCGCGGGCACCCTGTGTCAGCCCAAGCAGAGGGCTCGATGCAAGCCCGAGCGCCAGCGCCGTTGCGTCGTCGACTGTGCCAGACGCGGCGAGACCCTTCGATGACTGAAACTGCTTGAGAGCCGCCGCCGTACCGCTACCAAAAATGCCATCGACACCACCAGGCACCGCGATCCCTTGACTGACCAGCGCCTGCTGAACGGCTTTAACAGCGTCACCATGAGCACCCTGGGCGAGGCCGGACACGCTGGTCGCCGGAGACTCGGCCCGCAACGGCGACGAGCTCGGCACAAGCGGTGACAGGCACAAGACGATGCCCACGGCAGCGCTTCGCACCACATGGCGTCGTACTCGATGTGTATTCGAAATTGAGTTCTTCATGACTGCGGCCTCCTCCAACCTGGACAGTTAGGTATCGGTCCGCCCGCTGCGCCGCTCGAACACCTGATTTGGTGTGTCTCCACGGAAAACACCATGACCAGGGGACAAGCGACGTAGCGAGTCTTGACGATTTCCTGAAGAAAGGGGCGTCAGCAGCGATGTACTTGACATAACGGAGATTATGGGCGCTACAGACCGCAGCTGCGACCTACCCGGCGGATCTAACCAACTGAGCGTCGGTAAATCGCGCCAGCCTCCAAAATCGGTGATTTCCCGGCGATGTCGAATCTGTGAACAGGGGAAGTCGGTTTGACGCGGTACGTCCCCTGAATCGCGGCTCAACCGGCGATGATGTGGTCTAGCGTCAGGCTCGGTTCGTCGTTTTCGATTCGTTGCAATCGATACTTGCTCTCGAAGAGTGCTACAAGGCGACCATCGCCCCGCTGCATCACTCGAATGCCACCGATCTCACGAAGCCGTTTGGCTGACTCCTCGTCGGTGAGGCGAATCGACTCGTATGGGGTCGACAGCACCTCGATAGGGGAGTTGAACTCAACATCGAGACGATCTGCGAAGACATCGAACTGGAGTAGGCCTACGGCGGCAAGGATTGGGGCGCTGTCCCCCATCATCGGATCTCGAAGAACCTGGACAACGCCCTCCTCGTCGAGTTGGGCGAGACCCTTGCGGAACTGTTTGATCTTCCCGGTGTCAAGTGGACGGGCGGTGGCGAACACTTCTGGCGAGAACCGCGGGATCGGCGGAAATCGGACGGCGTCTCCGTCATACAACGAATCGCCGATGTTGAGACCCGTCGCATTCACCAAACCAACGACGTCACCTGGGAACGCCTCCTCGACGGTACTGCGCTCGGCACCGAACACGGTCGAGGCGTATTTCGTGGCAAACGGCTTGCCCGTTCGTTCGCAGGTCAACACCATGCCGCGCTCGAAACGACCCGAACAGATCCGCACGAAGGCAATCCGGTCGCGGTGAGAACGATCCATGTTGGCCTGAACTTTGAATACAAACGCCGAACACTCATCCTCAAGTGCACGCTCAGTGCCAGAGTGGTCCTGTCGAGGCCCTGGCGCTGGTGCCAGATCGACAATCGCGTCGAGCACGTGACGGACCCCGAAGTTTGTGAGCGCTGACCCGACGAACACGGGGGTCGACTCCCCCGCAAGGAACGACTCGAGGTCGAGGTCGGCACCAACCGCGTCGAGCAGTCCGCACTCATCCTGAGCGTGGGTCCATGCCTTTCCCTCTTCGATTGCGGCACGATCGGCATCGACGATCTCCTCGGGAGCGATCGCGCTCCCCCGGGTTGTCCGCGTGAATCGGGTGAACGTACCTGTCCGACGATCTACGACACCGCGGAAGTCTCCCGAGATGCCGACCGGCCAGGTAGCCGGAGTGGGACGCAACCCGATCTGGCGTTCGATCTCGTCGAGCAACTCGAGCGGGTCCCGACCTGGTCGATCGTACTTGTTGAGAAACGTGATCACCGGCAGCGACCGCGATCGGCAAACCTCGAACAACTTGAGCGTTTGTGGCTCGATTCCTTTGGCGCTGTCGAGCACCATTACCACGGCGTCAACGGCCGACAACACCCGGTACGTATCTTCCGAGAAATCACGGTGGCCAGGAGTATCCAAGAGATTGAACTGATGGTCCCGATACTCGAAGGACAGCGCAGTCGACGAGATCGAGATCCCGCGCTTTTGTTCCATCTCCATCCAGTCGCTCGTGGCCGCTCGCCTCCCCGATCGCGCCTTCACGGCTCCTGCCTCGCCGAGCACGCCTGCGTACAGCAGGAATTTCTCGGTCAGCGTCGTCTTACCTGCGTCTGGGTGGCTGATGATTGCGAACGTCCGCCGTCGACGGGTTTGCGCAGCAACGTTCGACGACATCGGGCCAGGCTAGGACCGGACTACTCAGATTGAGTCGGTGAGCGATCCATGTTCGGTCCAGGCAGTCTCAACGTCAGCAAGACGTTCAGTCGCCGACGAACGAAGTGATGTAGCCACATTGGCGACGACCATGTTCAGCAGGGCCAGCGTTCCGACATGGCTGTCGAACGGGCTCACCGATCCCGCCGTGATCACGAACGTCGCCTGCGCTCGCGCCGCAACAGGTGACAGCATGCTGTCGGTGAGCGCACACGACCAGATCCTGCGGCTCGTGATCATCGCGTGCGCATCAAGCACCCACTGTTCATAACGACGCAGATCGATCACTACCGCCGTCGCTTCTGTTGATGTGAGTGCGATCTCGCGACGAACAGCAACATCGCTCCCACCGAGCAACTGGACACCGGCCCGCAACTGGTGAAGTTGATAGGCGAACTGGTGAGCGACACCGGCGGACGCCTCGCCTGAGAGGACGACGACAGGGCGATCCGGATCAGCCAGCCGGTCGATCAAACTCTGAAGTGCCGCTTCGCGGATACCCTCAAGTGTTGATTGAACGTTTGACATTTCGACGGCCATCTGTGTCGATTGACGTTCCCGGTTCGACGTATCGTGGATCCGTTCGGCGGCGGGACGCAATTGGTTCATCAGGTCACGTTGCACGTTGGCTTGGAGGTCGGTGTAACCGTCGAATCCGAGCTTGAGGGCAAGCCGCACGACTGACGCCGCGCCCACGTTGGCGGCTCCCGCAAGTTCGGCTACCGTCCCGAATCCGACCGCCTGCGG
The DNA here is from genome assembly GCA_031416375.1 of Ilumatobacteraceae bacterium. Taxonomy (GTDB): domain Bacteria; phylum Actinomycetota; class Acidimicrobiia; order Acidimicrobiales; family Ilumatobacteraceae; genus Ilumatobacter. Next base: position 12,535 of record JANOTN010000331.1, on the reverse strand, counting down.
GGACGCCAAGATCGCCTCAGCAACTCGTCGTTCCGCCGCCGTTAATGACGTACTCTGCGCTCGAATCCGCTCCGCGATCTCCACATCCGACACCGTACACGCCGACGGAACCGGAACTTGGCGGGTGACTCCCCGCCACAGGATGTAGTCAAGTTCTTGCGAACTACTTGATCCATACGTGAAACTGGAATCAGGGCCGAGTCGAACTGACCGCAGCGTGCTCGGGCATACTGGCGGCATGTCGACCATGCCCGAGCCACCGCGCTGCGCCTTCGCCAGCGATAACGCTGCGGGTGCTCACCCGGCAGTCATCGAGGCAATCACACGGGCCAACACCGGCCACGCCTTGGCATACGGTGACGACGACGAGACACGCGCCTGCGAGCAACGATTTCGTGAACTGTTCGACCGTGACGTCACGACGTTGCTCACGTTCAACGGTACGGGTGCCAACGTCGCCGCGCTGGCATCTCTGGTGCGTCCCGCCGAGTCGATCATCTGCGCTGATTGGGCGCATATCAACGTTGACGAGACGGGCGCGCCGGAACGAATCGTGGGGGCCAAGTTGCTTGATCTCCCGACTCCTGATGGCAAGCTCGTGCCCGCCCAGATTGAGGGCCAGGCACACGTCCTCGGTGATCAACATCACGCTCAGCCGGGCGTCGTTTCGATCACGCAGAGTACCGAACTTGGCACCGTCTACTCCCCCGACGAAGTCGCCGCGATCTGCGAAACGGCACACCGTTTCGGGATGCGGGTCCATATGGATGGTGCCCGCATCGCCAACGCTGTGGCCGCCTACGGTGGCACGGTCGAGGTACTGAGGTCGATGACGATCGACGCTGGCGTCGATGTGATCACGTTCGGTGGCACCAAGAACGGAATGCTCGGTGGCGAGGCCCTGATCTTCCTGACGCCATCGCTGGGTGAGCGTGCCCGGTTCATACGTAAATCCGTGGCCCAACTCCCGTCCAAAATGCGTTTCATCGCCGCACAGTTCAACGCCCTGCTCGACGACAACCTGTGGCTCGACTCGGCGACACATTCGAACGCAATGGCATCATTGCTCTACGAACGGACCATCATCATTCACGGCGTGGGGCACTCGAATCGACCGCTCGTCAACAGCGTGTTTCCATCGCTTCCGCGCTCCGCGATTGAACCCCTTCGCGACTGGTGTTTCTTCTGGGATTGGGATACGAGCAGGGATCAGGTGCGTTGGATGACGGCTTGGGACACCACCGCCGACGACGTTGAACGGTTTGTGGAGGGCGTTACGCAGATACTTGCAACATGCAATTGACTGGCCGATGGGCTCGCTCTAAGGTGCTCAATGTTCGCGGTGTCGGGACGCCTCGAACGGCCCATACGGATTCGGTGAGGGAGCAGGGACCTTCAATGGCAACAGTCGACATGATCAACATGCGGTCACTCACCGATGACGACTGGATGGACCAGGCTGCCTGCAAGGGTCTCACCCACCTCTTCTTCCCGACCGCCGCCGAGCGACCTCAGGCCCGCGAGCGTCGAGAGGCCACCGCCCGCGAGGTCTGCGCAAGCTGTTCGATCCGCAACATGTGTCGGGACTTTGCTCGCCAACAGCACGAGTACGGCTTCTGGGGCGGCGAAAGTGAGGACGAGCGGCATGCTGCCGGTTATCGCCTGATCGCGCCGATCGGTGTTCGTGCCCGCAACGCCTGCTAAAGGTTTCGACGTCTGCGTCGTTGGCAGCGCCAATCTCGACCTCGTCGCCACGACGACTCGGATTCCGCAACCCGGCGAAACGGTGCTCGGAAGCGACTATGCCGAGCACGCCGGCGGCAAAGGGCTCAACCAAGCCGTAGCGGCATCCCGTAGCGGTGCCCGCACAGCCTTTGTCGGGGCCCTTGGTAGCGACGCCGCCGGTGACCACCTACGCCGAGTGCTCCACGATGATCGCGTCGATATCTCCCGACTGAACGTCGTCGAACGTCCAACTGGCCGAGCGCTGATTATCGTCGATCAAGACGGCGAGAACACGATCGTTGTCATCCCAGGAGCCAATGCGACCGTCGAGGCTCCGGAGGTACTGCCGCAATCAGTTGTGGTGCTGGCGCAGCTGGAAATTCCGATCGACGTAGTCGAATCCGTGTTCAGCACGGCACGCCGTGCCGGTTCGATCACCGTGCTCAATCCGGCACCGGCCGCACAGCTCTCGCCCGCTCTGATTGCCCTCTGTAACCTGGTCGTCCCCAATCAGCATGAGCTCGAACAGTTGGGTGGTGCTGAGGCGCTCCTCGGGACCGGATGTGGAACGGTCGTCGTGACACGCGGTGGTGCCGGCGTTGATGTCGTCAGTCGTGAAGGAACCCGCCACATTCCGGCGTTTGACGTCGATCCGATCGACACAACCGGGGCAGGCGACGCGTTCTGCGGATCTCTCTCCGCCCGGCTTGCCGCCGGTGATGATCTCTATGATGCAGTTCGCTGGGCTGCCGCCGCTGGGGCGCTCGCCACGACCGTCCGTGGAGCGGTACCGGCGCAACCAACCGCAGCGGCGATCCGGTTGCTACTCGGGATGGCGTAGCTCGACGACTGCCCAGCCGTCGAGGTGGTGCGTTGACACGGTGACCATCGGACTCAACGCAGCCAACACGTGATCGTGTCGATCGAGCAGGATTCCGGCGATCACGAGTCGACCGGTTGATGCTGTCAGCTGCCGCAACGAGTCGGCCATGCTCACCAAGACGGGCGCGAGGATGTTGGCGACAACGAGATCGAACTCGCCGACGACCTGTTCAACCGGCGTGACGCTGACGTCGATCAGGTCGACGACCCCGTTTCGTTTGGCGTTGTCAATCGTCGCCTCGACCGCTGCGTCTGCGATATCGATTGCGATCACCCGACTTGCGCCAGCGAGGGCACCGATGATCGCCAAGACACCCGTGCCACAGCCGACATCGAGCATCGACTCGCCAGCCCCACCAATCGCCGAACCGCAGCAGCCGACAAGGTCGTGCTCGGATGATCGCCTAGTCCAAACGCCGCCGCTGGTTCGATCACCACTTCGTCGACACCAGCAAGTAGAACCGGCGGCAACCACGGTCCGAAGCCAGTTCGAGGTCAACAGGTGGAACGGTCAGAACAAGCGCTCGGATCATCCGACTCGACGCATCTCGCTGCGGAACCGGTGAGCTCGCGCTACATAGGCAAGCACGCCCTCGGTAATCATCTCTGGGCGTGCCCTGCCGAGCTTGATCACCGCCGGCGAGCCAACAGCGATCGCCCCGGACGGGACATCGACGTCGTATAGAACCACAGAGTTGGCGGCGACGATCGCGCCCGTACGCACAATCGAACGGTGCAACACCATCGCACCGTTACCGACCATGCCGCCGTCCTCGATCGTGCACGCCTCAAGATGGACAATGTGACCAATCAGACAGCCGTTGCCCACAACGGTCGGAATCTCTGGCATGGTGTGCAGGACCGAGTTGTCTTGAATGCTGGTTCGGTCGCCAATCAGGATCTGGCCTTCATCACCGCGAAGTACCGCTCCGGGCCAGATCGAACTCTCTGCTCCGATCGTCACCGAGCCGATGACGACAGCGTCCGGGTGCACGAAGGCACTGCCGTCGATCACCGGTTCTTGGGTTCCGAGCGCATAGATAGGCACGTCACCGACGGTACTCGCAGCCCCCGCTCGGTTCCGCAATGCTTGCCTCAATGGCGAATCCGAGCGGCTAGGCGCTCGCGAGGCGATACCGTTCTGTCCTTATGTCTCGACGGATCGACATCGAACTCACCAGCTCACTCGGTGACGGCACCTGGACCTGGAGGGCCGCTGGAGCAAAGCAGCCCAAGGGCGTCCTCAGCGAATCACTTTTGGGTTCTGGCTCCCGAGTCGGTGACGTGCTCAAGGCCGACATCGAGCAGGGCATCGACGGTGTGTCCGTGTTGTCAGTGATGCAAGGGCGCGAGAAGCAAGGGCGTGAACTGCTAGCGCTGCTGCCGTCCGACAAGCCGTTCCAACCGGTTGTCGAACAGCGTGCCGGCCGCGATCGGGACGATCGTCCACGGCGTCCTCGTGACGGCGAACGCGATCGTGGGCCTCGTGGCCCGCGTCCTGATAGCGACCGTGGCGCACGCCCACCGCGAAGCGACGGAGATCGTGGGTCTCGTGGTCCGCGTCCTGATGGCGATCGCGGCCGTCGTGGCCCATCGTTCACTCCCCCGCCAGAGTTGCCGCAACGCCCAAAGCCGAAGCGTTTGCGCCCAGGCAAGAACAACCGCACGACGTTGTTGGCCGCACTCCCCGAGGAGCAGCGCTCGATCGCGGAGCTGGCACTCCAAGGTATGGGTGCCGTTCGTCAGCGTGTCCGCGAGGAGAACGCCAAGGCGGCAACTGAGGATCGGGCGTTGATGCCGGAAGCGTCGGTCGTGAAGATGGCTGAGGAGATGTTGCCTCGTCTCCGCGTCGCCGAATGGCTCGACCGGGCCGAGGCTGCGTTGCGTCAGCTTGAACACCTTGACCTTCGGGATCTGCGCAGTGTTGTTGCCGCATCGAGTGATCCAACCGTCGCCCGCGACGAGTCAACTCGGGCAATCGCCGCCGAGTTGAGAACGGCGCTGACGACGAAGCAGGAACAGGAGTTAGTCTTGTGGTTCGGCGATGTTGACGCCGCACTCGCAGTTGGCCGCGTGATTCGTGCCCTGCGCCTGTCGTCACAGCCGCCGAAGGCTGGCGTTCCGTTCCCGACCGAGATAGCCCAACGGCTGGCCGATAGCGCCAACGCATCGCTCGCTCCAATGGATGCCCCTGACCGCTGGTCGGCGATGTTGGAGGCCGCTGCGTTCTCACCGATTCGATTGCTGATCAAGCCGCTCCGCAAGCCCGACGTGGTGAGTGACGAACTGTTGGCGACGGTCAAGCGACTCGCACCGGCAATGCCACAAATCGCCGCATTGTTCGAGATCGAGGTTTCCGACAAGGCGCCGAAGCCGAAGCCGTTGCGCCCTGACTTCCCGGTCCGTCGCGGCAAGCAGGGCGATCACGCAGCCGGGGACCGCAACAAACAGCCTGCCCGCCGTGATCGCCCGTCAGGAGCTGACAAGCCGACCGACGCGGCGCCTGCTGTCGAAGCAGTGGTCGAAGTCACAGACGCGGTCGAAGTTGCAGACGCAGACGAGGTCGAAGTTGCGGTCGCAGACGTCGAAGTTGCGGTCGCAGACGTGGTCGAAGTTGCTGTCGCAGACGTGGTCGAAGTTGCAGACGCAGACGCAGAGGCAGTCGAGGTGCGCGCAATTGGCCAGGCCTGATGGCGGGTCGTTTGGTGTCTGACCGTACGATCGGCCACATGTCAAACATCGTTGAATATGAGACACGCGACCGGGTCGCGATCATTACCCTCAATCGTCCCGAGGCGCGCAACGCCGTCAATGGCGACGTCGCCAACGGCGTCGAGGCGGCAATCGATCAGATGGAAGCCGACGACAACGTGTGGGTCGGGATTCTTACCGCCAACATAATCGGCCAGCAGCGTCCAGTGTTCTGCGCCGGAGCCGACCTGAAAGCGATCAACAGTGGTCAGGCAAGCTCACTCGCCACCCGGCGTGGCGGTTTCGGTGGATTCGTCTACCGTCAACGCAAGAAGCCGGTCATTGTTGCTGTCGATGGTCTTGCCACGGCTGGCGGATGCGAGTTGGTGTTGGCCGCCGACCTGGTCGTCGCTACCACTCGATCGTCATTTGGGCTGGCGGAGGTCAAGCGCAACCTGATTGCCGGTGCCGGCGGGCTGTTTCGACTGCCACGGGCGATCGGTCAGGCGGCGGCGATGGAAGCAATTCTGACGGGCGAACCAGTTCCCGCCAAGCGGGCGTACGACCTTGGCCTAATTTCGCGTCTCGTCGAACCTGGTTGTGCGCTGGACGAGGCGCTGGCACTCGCCGCCAGGATCACCTCCAACGGGCCGCTAGCGGTCTGGGCCTCACGTGCGATCGTGCTCGCATCGGCGACCGAGAGTGACGACTCGTTAAAGCGCATGACCGACGAAGCCTTCGGCCGAGTCCTTGCATCCGCCGACACGAAAGAAGGCCTCACGGCATTCATCGAGAAGCGCACCCCGAACTGGACCGGCCAGTAGACCTTCAGCTACAGGTCGACGGAGACCGTGATCAGTCGGGCTTTGATCCCGGCCCGCTCGAACAGGTTCTTCGTTTCGCGGTCGCCTGGCAGCGACTCACCTTCGAGTGTTGATGCGCCTGCCATTCGGGCCTGATCACGCGCCCTCGCCAACAATTCATCCCCAAATCCGACCTCACGCGCTCCGGGCGTCACATACACCTCGTCGATGCGTGCGACCGGACCGTCGAGGGACAACACGATGTAGCCCACGACCACGTCACCGATGTGGGCCACAGTGACCTGATCGCCGGTGATCGCATCAGCCCACGCCGGGCCGCGTGCCGTGTGGGTGGTGATCCACCGCACACCACCGCGCTGATCCAGCAGGAACGCACGCGCCTCGGCTTCCAAGAATGACAGTTGTTCAACGTCATCATCGGCCGCTCGGCGAACCGTCGGATCGATCACTATGACACCATCATTTGTCGGGGCAACTAGTTGAAGATTGGACAGGCGTCGTCCTCGACCGGGCACCCCGGTGCCGATGCTCGAACAAGTAAGAAGCAGGTACTGCACAGCGACTCGTCGGCACGTTTCGGCTGGAGTCCGTCGCCTGGTTCGCTGCGGTCATCGGCAGCCGCGGCCTCGTCCTCATCGTCCTCGTTGCCTTCGTCGGTGGCAGCGACCATCCGGTCCTTGAGGATCCGGTCGAGGTCAGCCTCGACGTCGTCCGGTGCCAACATGTCGTCGTCTTCGTCTTCTTCTTCGTCTTCAGAACCTTTGCGCTTACGGGCGCGGGCGGTCTTTTCGCTGTCCTCGTCATCCTCTTCGTCAGCACCCTCGACTTCGTCGGTACCTTCGATATCGGTGTCGTCCTCGAGACCGTCGGTGTCATCTTCCAGCTCTGCTTCGAAGTCCTCGCCTGGTTCGACTTCCAGTTCCGCGTCGAGGGCCTCTTCCTCCTCAACTTCGATTTCTGGGTCAATCTCGATGTCGTCGTCTTCCATGATTCATTCCTTGGGTCCGGCGGTCGCGCCGGATACTAGGGCGAACTGGGCGCGACCCCTTTCCTGAAGGGTGTGACACGCGTCACACAGTGCCGCGTCGGGCTTCCGCCTGCCGCTCTGATGCCAGCCGTTCCAGCTCCGGAGCCTCGGTTGTCATGTGCGACATGGCAGCCGCGACTGCGTAGTGACCGGCCTTTTCGGCAATCAGTCGGTGCATTTCAAGAGCTACTCGTCGATACGAAGGATGGCCCTGTGGGGCTGAACGAAGTTCCAGCATATGCATCGCCTCGCGGGCGTTGAACTGCATGACATAGCGCAACCGGTATGCCATCGAGACGGCGTACGACGCCTGCTGCGGGAACTGCCCACGAAGGTCATCGAACAATTTGGCCGACCGCTGCATCGACTCGTCGAACAGCGCACCTGCGCCAGAGGTCTCAATCAGGTCAGGTCGCGTGTACCCGTGGTTCGGAGTCAGCGATTGCCACTCGATCGTCAGCAGGCGATGGCGCTGAAGGTCTCGAAATGCCCCGTAGTCCGAGAGAATGTCGAACCGGTAGTCGACACGCTCAAACGCCCGTCCGGGCTTGTGGCGTCGATTCGAGCGATCTCCGACGTACGCCCTGATCAACGAGATTCGTTCGTCAGCGCCAAGCGAGCGAACGCGTTCGAGCAGTTGGCTTTCGGGCAGATGGGAATGGCTGTAGCAGATCGCCGCCAGCAGTTTGTCCTCGGCCTCCGGATCAAAGTCGATCAACTCGACCTCGTCGACCTGGTCGACAGGGAGGTCTCCAAACATCTGGCCGACGAGATCGGACGTATCGGTGCGAGTCGCCGACAGGTATTCAGTCCATCGGCCGCCGCGATCAGGCAGATCAACACGGCGCAGGAAGCTGGGAATCACTTTGCGGAGCTCGTGTAACATCAGATCGGCGTATCGCCTCGCCTCGGGAAGCGGGTGGCCGCGCATCCGCAGCAACAGCGACTCGAAACCCTGGCCGCTGCCGTAGATCCCGAGGTTCGACAACGAGGCCGCAGGCAACATGCCACGGGTCGCGTCGAGCGCTTTCGCACGGGTCGCCTGGCGGTAGACAAATTCGCTGTCTTCGGGTTGCCGCAAGATGGTGTCACGAACATGTTCGGTCACCACTCCAACCGCAGTCGAGTAGGCATCGAACATGCGATCCATGTCGCCGACGTAGCGAGTACCAAATGAACTGGCCAACACTTCCGGGTCGCGATGGAACCGGTAGCGGCCACCCAAGCGGGCGTCGTAGCTGATGTACCTGGTGCTCTGCTCCAGGTAGCTCATCAGTCGACCCCATTCGAGGATCTTGGTCAGGATGTTCGACGCCTGCTCGCAGGCGAGGTGCACGCCGCCCAGTTGGGCTACGGAGTCATCGCCGTATTCGAGGAACACCTTTTCGTAAAGGTCCTCTGCCCGTTCGAGGCCGATCGTGGCGTCGATCGACTCGTCACCTTGGATATCGAGTTCTCCGACAAACTCGTCAAGGAACAACCTCCGGAGGCTCTTCGGGCTGCGGCTGTACCGGGCGAACAGCGCACCCTTGACGACTTCAGGGAGATTGACCAGCGCAAAAACTGGGCCGTCGAGGTTAGTGAAATATCGACGAAGTACGTCGACCTCGGTCTGACTGAAGTCCTCGGGGACGTAGACGGTCACGGAGTGCAATCGTACGGGGCTGGGGTGTCAGGTCCGTGGACCTAACCAGCGTGTTACCCCAGGTCAGACATGAATTGCACAGGCATCCGGTTCGATCCGCACCTCAAGATGGCGTACGGTGCCTCGCCGAACACCATCGATCCACAGCCTCATCGGCTGATCGAACGTCCATCTCGCCGCCTCAACGGCACGGGTAGTGATTGCGGGGTGCGGAACGTGGTTGCCACTCGGCAGGCGGGAACGGGCCTGCAGCCGATCGCGCAGTGACATGGCGGGAGCGACGTCGACAATGTCGAATCGTCCGTCGTTTGGATGTGCACGTGGTGCCAGATTCCATGTGCCGAGGTGGTCGGTGTTCATCACCGCAACAATCCGGCCACGCCACCACGAACGGCGAGCAACCACATGCGCAACCGCGACGTGCGCGGCTCCGTCGGCAGTGACCTGCAGCAGATCAACCGGAAGGCGCTGCATTGAATCCCGAGCGTGCGACGCCGGAGACCCGACTGTGCGATGCAAATCACCGCCCCAGACGCCCAAGCTGGCGGACAGTCCAGCGACGACCGCCGCCGCCAGTTCAGCGTCCGACCGGCAGATCCGAAGATCGCTCGGTCGGGCAACCTGACTCCCCCACTCCTCACCCTTACGGATCGTCACCGCTCAAGCGTGCCTGATCACGTGTCTCCAATCCAACAGACCCTCAGGATCGGTGACACCTGATCGCCGTGAAGTTGCTTGGTGGTTTCCCAGTCCGTGAGGATGAACGTTTGGTGTCAGACACCAACCGTTCATCACCGAACAACTCAGCATTTGGCGACGGGAACGTTTGGTGTCTGACACCAACCGTTCGGTGAGGAGTTGCCGCGCTGCCTACTTCTCGACGGTTGAAGCGTCTGCTACGACACCCCTGAAGGCTTGGTCGGCGGCCTTGCCGGCGGCTGAGCGGGTTGCGGGCTCGAAGGCTACCGATGCGACTTGACCGAGCACGTCAACGAGTTGCTTGATGGTGCGCACAAAGTCGCCGCCGGTGAGATCCTCGTCGGATACCACTGACGCAAAGCCTTGACCGGCCACCCATGCGTGAGCGACGGAGAAGAATGTGGCTTCCGGTGGTCGGTGCGCCGTGAGCCCCTGCCGCCCTTCCAGTTCGGCTAACTCTGCGCTCATTCGAGCGATTCGATCCCATCGGTCGCCAATCTCGCGGTTCGGGAACCATGGCGCCGGCGGATCTTCTGGGCTGCGGTGTTCGTACACGAACGTCGACACGAGCCCGGCAATCGTGGGAGCATCGAGCCCATCGAGGATTCCGGCCCGGATCGTCTCGGCAACGAGTAGATCGGATTCGTGAAAGATCCGTGAGAGCATCTCCCCGGCGTCCGTCAGCTGCCAACGCTCCAGATCGATGTAGCCGCGTTCTGACAGGACTGCCAGCACACCGTCGAACTCACGCGCCAGCGTGGCATCGCGATGCTCGACGCGGTGTTCAAGTTCAGTGATATCCCGCCGCACACGATCTGCTTGCCCAGCCGCCCTCAATCTCTCGCGAAAATCAGGATCCTGCTCGACCGGATGGAATCCGGTACCCGGTCGAGGTGGACGACCAGGCCGACCGGCATCACGATCCCGCGGAGCGAGCTTGGCGTGCTTGATACGCTTGCCCACCTCAACTCGGTAGTCGTGGCGATTCGGCGAATAGGTGCCGGGCAGCACGACACTGCCGATCTGTACCGGTGGAACCTGAAAGTCCTCACCGCTGAGCTGAATCGCGTTGCCGCTCGGGGTGATCACCGTCATCCTGAAACCGCTTTTGCGATGCGCCGTGGCGACGACTGCTACTGGCCCGTGGTGCTTGCCCTTTGAGGCGTGGATCACAGCGCCCGGACGCAGCGCCAGCATCGCCAGCTCGGTCGGGTCGTCACGCATCCGCGGTCCCTGCAACCCATCGACGGTCGCTCGATACTCGTTGATATCGCCGTACGGGCTGGCAGCTTCGTGTTCCAGTTCACTGAGTCGTGTTCGTTGGCGTTGCAGGCGTCGCTCGATCCGCACGACGTCACGGTCGGCCTGAAACTGCGCAAACGAGAGACTCAACAGCTGTCTCGCCGTCTGTGCGTCATAGGTACGAACCAGGTTGGCGGCCATGTTGTACGTCGGCCGGAACGCTGACCGCAAGTGGAACGTACGGCTGAGGGCGAGTTCGGCGACCTGGTCGAAACGAACGAACGGACTCCACAGTACGACAGCGCTGCCCAGTTCGTCGATGCCACGTCTCCCAGCTCGGCCGGTGAGTTGCGTGTATTGCCCCGGCGTCAAGGTTTCGTGGTGGTCACCAGTGAACTTGGTCAGCTTTTCGATCACGACGGTGCGGGCTGGCATGTTGACACCGACCGCCAGCGTCTCGGTAGCAAACACGACCTTGGTTAGGCCTTCGATGAAGCACGCCTCAACAACTTCCTTGAACGGCGGAATCATGCCGGCATGATGCGGTGCTACCCCAGCTTCCAGTTGGGCGACAAACTGCTGATAGCCGAGCACGTCGAGATCGGACTCAAGTAAGCCATCGAGCCGTTGGTCCAGAATCTCGTGAACCCGATCGCGTTCGTCCGACGATGTCAACTGAAGCCCGGCAGAAACGATCGAACGAGCAGCTTCCTCACATTGGGCGCGGCTGAAGATGAAGAAGATCGCCGGCAGCAATTTGCGGTCATTGAGTAGCTCGACCGTTTCGAGTCGCCCAGGTGGAGTGAGTTTGAGCATGCCGCCGCCGCGGAGGCCGCGATCATCACGCCGACCGCGTTGAAACCGAACGGCACTCGAATCGAGTCTCAAGGCGTCAGAGTTGGGTTGCCCGTCGACGATCGTCGGCATCAGCCGGAGTCGATCGTTCGTTCGGTCGGCGACCAAATAGAGATTCTCGAGCTGTACGGGGCGTCGATGTTCGACCACTGCGCGCGTCGGCCCACGAACCGTTTCGATCCAATCGGCGAGTTCTTGAGCGTTGCTGACAGTCGCCGAGAGGCACACCAACCTGACGTGTTGTGGGAGGTGGATAATGACCTCCTCCCAGACTGGCCCACGGTATGCGTCTTGCAGATAGTGGACTTCGTCGAGCACGACCACGGCAAGGTCGGTGAGGTCACGACCGGCATAGATCATGTTGCGCAGCACTTCGGTCGTCATCACCACAATCGGTGCGTCACCGTTGATCGAGTTGTCACCCGTCAACAGGCCAACCTTCTCGGCACCGTGAACCTCGACGAGGTCTCGGTACTTCTGGTTCGAGAGCGCCTTGATCGGTGCGGTGTAGAACGCCCGGTTGCCGTCGCGGAGGGCGGTTTCGATTCCGTACTCGGCAACCACGGTCTTTCCGCTCCCAGTGGGGACGGCGACAATCACATGATGACCGTCATCGAGCGCCTCGATTGCTTCCTGCTGAAACCCATCGAGCGGGAAGTTGTACCGAGCGAGAATTTGCTCGCGATCAGGCCGCACTGCGACGCCGTCGCTGAGAAATTCGGCCGATCAGGATCGCTACGAAGTAGAGCAGGATCAGAGGCACCGACAACGCCAGCAGCGAGATTGGGTCGCCCGACGGGGTGATCGCTGCCGAGATCAGGAAGGTGCCGACAATTGCGTAGCGCCAGCCACCAAGCAGCGTTTGCGGCGACACAATGCCCAGCAACTGCAGGAACACGAGAAGCACCGGGATGATGAATCCGACTCCGAAAGCGACCACCATCA
>JANOTN010000330.1:0-28367 GCA_031416375.1 Ilumatobacteraceae bacterium | reverse complement strand
GGTTGCATCGGTGCTGCCGTCGTCGACGACGATCACCTGACCGACCCAAGGGCTCTCGGTGACTCGCTTGATCAGCGCAAGAACCGTTCGCTCCTCGTTGAAACAAGGGACCACAACGCTCAGACACGGATACGGCTCGTTTGGCATGACGGTCGATTCTATTCCCCGCGTTCGGCGGTCATGACCCGTTTGAGCAGCGCTGATGGAGTTCGACGAGTCCGTCGTTGTAGCTACCGATCAGGCAGTAATCGTCACGGATGACTTGATTCGGCTCATCGCTCCCGTAATCCTGCGAGGAATTCGGTTCGACCCAGCCGTCCCATAACCGCGTCAGCACCACCCAATCATTGGCCCGTAACTCGTCGGCCAGGGGTCCGCCAGGCTCGTTGGCGAGACCTGGATCCATCTCGATGAACCGAGTACCAGGGGTGAGGTCCGGGAAGAGGTAGTACCAGAAGGCGTCGCTGTACCACGTCCGGCGCAGATCAGCGGGGCCGACAATCAGCGTTTCACCCGGTTTCATCAGTCGGTCAAGGTCGGCGATTGCCTGGGCGGTCGCATCGGCGGCCAAATACTCGCCGAGAAAAAACCGACGGCCATTGCGCTCTACCTCGAATGGTTGCTGCACGTTGCCGACCGATACACGTGCGTGCAGCAGCCAATAACGGAACGTGAACAGTGGCGTGATCACGAGCATCAGCACGGTCACCGATCCGGCCACCTGGAGCATACGTTTGCGCGGCCATTCGTGACCCGGTGAGTGCCCGTGGACCCACTCGTAGCCGACAAGAATCAGCAAGGGAAACGACACACACGTCACCCAGGCGAGGTGCGCCGAGTCTGGCCGCTGTAGCCCTTGAGGCAGCAGGCCAAGACTAATCAACGCGACTGCCGTCAAGGTCTCCGCATGAACCGGCCGACCCCCCAGGCGGGTCGTACGGCGTGCCACCCAGAGCATCACCGGAGGTGCCGCGAGCATCGCCAAAAACCATAGGAAAATTGACTTCTCCGCTGGCAACGCAGGAATTCCCCACCAGGGCGGGATCAACTCGGCGACGGCCTGCAGTGACCCGTCGAGACGATTCCACGACGGGGGGCTTGGCAACTCGCGGCCTGCTCGAAGCCGGAACACGGGGTCGATGAACATTCCTTCGAATGCCGTCCGGGGACCGACGAGGGCCACATGGACCCACATCGGTATCAAACCGACGACGGCACCGAACGTCACCTCACGCCAGTGACGATTTCGCCAAATGAACCAGCCGTAGACCAATCCGAGCACCAGCGCCAGATCCGGCCGGTACGTCAACGCAAGCCCGGCCAACAACCCAGCGGTGATTAGGTTCGGTCGGCGACGAGCGCTGTGTCCGGCGCGCAGGGCAAACACAACACTCCACAACACGAGGGCGACACCGCCATTCCAGGCCATTGCCGTGAGACCGATAGGAGTCAGAATCAGAAACACGGAGAGCCCGGCGACCAACGACGCTGCCAACCGACCCCATGGGCGCGCCAACGTGAACAACGCGGTGATGATTGCAACGTGTTGGAGCAATCCAAACGTTCGCTCGGCTTCGAGCGTGAACCCGAACACTGAGAACCAACCGGCGAGCACATGAAGCGAACCGGGGCCGTACAGGTGGAGGAAGTCGCGGTTCGGTAGGTCACCGGCCAGGATTCGTTCAGGGAAGGCGAGCATGAAGCCTTCCTCCATGGTTCCTCCGGTCGTGTGATACAGACCTCGCAGTGGAATCGCCACGAGGACACCGACGGCACCCAGCGCGAGCCATGTATGCAGCGCGCCCAGCCGCCATGCGCCTGCGATTCGCAGTCGCAAACCGCCTCGCCCGCCCATCACGAACGGGAGTGATGGATGATTGTCCTCTCGTGAGTCGTTGATCGTCGGCGCGGACTTGATCCAGATCGAAGCCCGTTTGGCGACGATCAGAGCACCGAAGGCACCGAGCACGCACAACATCGGCTCTGCCGGTGCCCGAAATCGAATCGTTCCATAGGTGTAGGCGGCGGTGATCGTGACCGCAACGAACTGTGACGCCATTGGCCACACTCGCTTGCGAATCGAGAACCCGCCGATCGCGCTGAGGATTGCCAATCCGTAGAACATCAGCAGGCCAAGCGTGCTGGCCCCCTGATCGCGACCTTCGATCGCAGCAAACTCGACGTTCTGGAGGGGCCGCACCAACTCCCATTGGCGAAGTACACGCATCGCCACGACCCTCGGTAACTCGTCGGCGTTGGCCTTGGCATAGTCAACCCCGCGCTGTCGCCAGGCAAGCGCACGATCGGACTCGTCGCCTGGCAACTCTCCGATCTCGTCGCGAACACGCTGCTGACAGTCAAAGTTCCAGTATCCAGCCCACTTCCCGTGGTACGCCAAGTCACAATTGGCGTACACGAGGACTTCGTTTCCATTGTTCGAGAGTGGAACGAAGTTGTTGAACTGGCTGGCGTTACGAATCATCCACGGAGTCAGTACGAGTAGGCACGCCACCCCGGCGGCGACGAGGTGCTGCCACCGTCGTCGCAACGGCA
Source organism: Ilumatobacteraceae bacterium (assembly GCA_031416375.1). GTDB lineage: Bacteria > Actinomycetota > Acidimicrobiia > Acidimicrobiales > Ilumatobacteraceae > Ilumatobacter. Next base: position 25,814 of record JANOTN010000330.1, on the reverse strand, counting down.
GGTCACGATGACGCAGCATCCATGGCGTCACCATCAGCGGTCCGAGCAGCACAGCTTCTCCTCGTGCGAGTGCTGCCAAACCGATCAAGGAGCCGATCCCTACCGACAACGCCCAGCTTGGAACGACGCGCCAGCGATACGTCATCCACACGCACAGCACGACGAGGGTCGCCATCAACGCTTCCGGGTACATCAGGCTGTCGATCACCCACAGACTCGGATACACCGCAGCGAATCCCGCCGCAGTGAGGGCGACGACCGGGCCGCCGAGATGTCGAGCGAGCGCCCACGTCGCAGCGACGAGCGACACTCCAATCAGTAACGACAGCATTTTGTGGTCGAAATAGTCGGTGCCGCCGAGTCGAGAACTGATCGAGAGGACGAACGGATAGAGAGGGCCGTGAATCGCGCTGGGAGTCTGCTGTTGGTAGGCGACCCACGAGAATGGTTCGGGGAAACCGCGTCCACGGGCGAGCATGTTGGCGGTCACGTGGTAGTAGAACGGGTCGCCGGCGTCGGTTTGTTCAGGAGCGATTGCGAGCAGTCCGTACAGACGAACGAAGTAGGCGAATGCCAGGACCGCGGCAAGTGCCTGGCAGGTGCGGAACCATCCCAGTGCCTCATGACGGAGTTTGGCGCGCCCAAACGACCAGCAAGCAGCGAGCAACACACCCGCCGCTACGGCGACACAGAGCGACCACAGGAATGGCGTGACTAGGCGACCCGACAGTGCCGTCACGCCCTGAACGACGACACTGCGATCCCGATACTGGCGGGCGATCAACAGGAAGGCTGGTTCGCCGAACCCGACGGCGCCCGGAGCGACCCATGCCAACACGGTCACCCAACGTGATCGACCAACGTCAGGATTCGGCCATCCTCGCCGATTGAACAGCTCAGCGCCTCCGATTCCGAGGGCGACAACATGCAGGTTGCCGAGCAGCGTGCTGCGGGCACCGAACTCGGGCGCATCAGATGCGGCGAACGCCACGGACACGACGATGCCGAGCACCGCCAGGACCGCCAGGACCGCCGTAATGGTGACTACGGACGCTCGCTGCCGTATGAAGCGTCGAATGATCCAGATCAGCGCCGCCGCGCACCCGCAATTGAACAGCAGCACGCCGACGCTGAGCCCTGGCAGCGGTGCCCCAAACGGCCGAAACCACAGCGCTGTCGCAATCCGATCGATCGTCGTTGATGTGTCGTCAGAGGCGGCGTCAAAGGCGACCGACATGACCACCACGAGTGACCACCAGGTTGCAATCGAGCCTCCGACAACTGCGACAACCGTACGGCGATCGCCACCCAGCGAGAATGACGGCACCCACGATTCACGCCCCCACAACCAGCAGACAAACAACGCCAGCAGTGCCGGGTTCGATAGGTCAAGCACGTTCGTGAGCCAATCGGAACCGGAATGCCCGTCGAGCGACCGGACCGTCTGTCCGAGTGAGGCAACACCGAGGATTCCCGCCGCTGCAGCGGCGTACACGGAACTTTTGCTGCACGGCACAACGGGAGACGTTATCGGGCAGCGATTTCGGCAGTTGGCATTCGCAGGTCGCAGGTTCTTGTAGGGTTCAGGCAGTGACGCCCGCGGAGACCTCGACCGCTCCCGTGTCGAGAAGCACTCGAAAGATCGTGCTGGGGGCTGCGCTGTGTTTCATTCTGGCGATTGCGTGGTGGTGGCCTTCGCTGTCCCCGCCAGGCGATAACGATGTCGACGTCAGCGTCGTCACCGACGGATTTCTCGAAGGTTTCGCCCGACCAGTTGGTGATCGGATTCACGAGAGTGGACGTTCAACGTCGTGGACCGAGGGTCTCGATGTCTGCACCTCCTGGTCGGGAATCGCAGATCAGGTCGCCAACGCAGAGGTGCTCGTTGTGACCGACGCCCGACTGCACACGTGCCCGCTCGTCATCGATGATGCCCTCGACCGAGTCGATCACGTGATCGTCGTCGCTCAGCCTGGCCGGTTAGATGTCGGCTCCATCCCATCCGGGGTCGTCGTGGTTGATCCTGAGCGATTAGTCGGTAGGTCTGAGAGCGGCGTCACCATGCCGTGTCAGTGGTGGGAGCAGGTGAGCTGTGTCAATGGATTCGTCGCCGTTCGCAATCACGACGGGAGCCTGACTGCGGAGGGAAGCGATCGCGTCGCTCGCATGGTCACGGCGGCGCTACCGTGAACCCGGCAGTCGAGCACAACTATCGTCGTCGGCGAACCAGATCGGTTGCCGCCCATTTCGTCACTAACAACATTGATTCGACGATGATCCGGCCTGACATCTTCGACTTGCCCTTCATCCGGTCACGGAACACGATCGGCGTTTCAGCGATCGAATACCCCTGTCGAGTCAGACGACGAACCAGTTCGGTGAGAAACGCGTACCCCTCGGCCGCCGTGCTCGATGGATCGATCGCCGTCAGCACGTCTGAGCGATAGGCGCGGTACCCGGACGTGCAGTCTCGCGGTGTCAGTCGGAGGGCTCGACGCGTGTAGGTGTTGCCCCACTTCGAGAGCAGTTGCCGACGGATCGGCCAGTCAGTCGTGCCGCCACCTGGGACGTAGCGCGACCCAATCACGGCGTCGGCACCGCCCTCGATCAGCCGAAGCATTTCGGGAATCACCGCCGGATCGTGCGACATGTCGGCGTCCATCGAAATAATCACCTCATAGCCATCGTCAAGTGCACGACGGAAACCCGCCCGATAGGCGCTGCCGAGACCGTCCTTACCGGGTCGAACAATCACTTCCACGTGGCCAAGTTCAGCGCCCACCGAGCGAGCCAGCTCGGCCGTGCCGTCTGGGCTGTTGTCATCGATCACGAGCACATTCACCGAGGACGCGAGGTTGGCGGTGGCTACCCGAGCGGCCCGAAGAAATGGAACGATGTTCTCGCGCTCGTTATAGGTGGGGAGAACGATGACGGTTCGCACAGCCGGCGACGTTATCGGGAACGGTCCTGTGACCGAACGACCTCGGCGTGGAGACATCGTGTGAGTCCGAGCGCCGAAGCGTCCCAAGTCAATGTCTGCGCCCGGTTCAGAGCAGCGATCGACAGCTCGTGCCGTCGTCGATCGTCGAGCAGGACGTCGGCGATCGTGGTGCCGAGCAGATTCGGCTCGACGAGCACACCGGTAACGCCTGCAACGACGCTGCTGCGATGGCCCCTGATGTCGGTGGCCACCGCCGGTGTCCCACACGCGGCACCTTCGGTCAGGCTCAGACCCCAACCCTCGGCCAGCGAGCCGCTCACGACCAACCAGGCCTTCTGGTACTCACTGACCAGATCTGGTCGCTCCAACCTGCCGGCAAATCGAATCCACCCTGTCGCTCCGGCGGCGGCGACCCGCGCCTCTAGCTGAGTTCGCAGCGGGCCAACACCGACAAGCGTGAGCGTCAAATTTGGGACACGACGACGTGCCTCGACGGCACCATCGATCAGAAGTTCGAACCGTTTGACGGGAGCCAATCGACCAACCGCGACGAGCGAGGGATTCGGCGTCTTCTCCCCGCCTGGAGCGAAGCAGGGGTCAACACCGTTTGACACGGCGGTGACCTGCTGTGGCCGAAATCCGAGTTCGAGCAACTCGTCTCTGGTCGCATCCGACGGGGTCACGGTGCTGCTACGACGGTAGATCGGTGGCGCCAACCTGGTTTCCATCACTCTGCCGATCGCTGCAAACGGTCCGGGGAAAATCTGATCCCACATCGGTCCGTGTACATGGTGCAACATCGTGATCCGCGGCTTGCGGCACCAGATCGGCGAGAACCAGGGCACCCCGTTCCAGATCTCAACGAGGGCATCGAAACGACCCATACGGTGGGTCAACTCGGACACGACGGTGCGCGGAAATACCGAATAGCGACTCCCCCGTCGGACGACTGCGTAGCCGTTGCGACGATCAACCGCAGGGAGTCCTTTGGCGGCAGACGTGCGATGCAGCACGTCGAGACCTAGATCAGACCACCGACGCATGAATTCGTCGGCGTGCACCTCCGATCCTCCGGCATCCGGGTCATCAAGATCGCGCCAGGCAAGCACGTGGATCCGTCGGACCCCACGGTTTTTCAGGTCACTCACATACCAAGCAAGATCGGCGCCTTCCGGCGGTGACGAACGCATCACCCGAGCGGTAACCGACGGAAGATTCCGCGTGGCAAATGGCGCAGGACCATGAACACATACCGCAGAATGCCGGGCGTCCAGACCGTGTGACGTCCAGATCGCATCCCCGCAACGGTTCGTACGGCGACTTGCCGCGGCGTTGTGGAGAACGGAACCGACTTCATGCCGCGGGTCATCTTGGAATGCACGAAGCCCGGGCGGATCACGGTCACGTTGACGCCCGAGCCTGCCAGTGAGTCACCCAGTCCTTGGGCGAATACATCGAGTCCGGCCTTCGACGAGCCGTACACGAAATTCGAAGCGCGTCCACGCTCACCAGCCACGCTCGACAGCACCACCAAATGACCATGCCCCTGGCGGCGCATTTGGGCGGCAACCGCCAGCGAGGCTGTCACTGCACCGGTGTAATTGACATGTATAACCTCGGCGGCTGCGCTCGGGTCGTCGTCGAAATCGGTCTGTGAACCCAACTGGCCAAATGCCAACACGACGACGTCAAGATCGCCGTAGCGTTCGGCCAGACCGCGTATGAAGCCGTCGTGGCTTCCAGTGTTTGTAGCGTCGAAGTGCTCGATCGCAACGGTGAGCCCATCTGCGTCGAACGAATTCGGGCTTGCCTCGTCCGGCCGACGGCACGCCAACACCAACGTTCGCGCGGCTGGCGACAGCAGTTCGTCGACAATTGCTCGACCGATCTCGCTGGTGCCGCCGAGCAACACAATCGTTTGGGGTTCTTGAAGGGCATTCTGCATGGGCGCTGGCTCAGTTCGGATCGGTACGGGTCAGTTGCGTGGTCGGCGAGGGGTGAGTTCGAGTCGACGGCTGAGGTCGCTCGCCCACACCCCGGTCGGGTCGACTCGGCGGCGCACCGCCAGCCATTCACCGAGGCGAGGGTATCCGCGTCGGATCGACTCTGGGGTCGTGTGGAAGTCCTTGGCGAGATAATGACGGCCACCGGCGTCGAGCACGAGCGCGTCAAGTCCACGGAGTAGTTCCGAGAGCCCGCTCGATCGCGTAGGTACGTCGATCGCTAAGGTCCACCCGCCCTGGGGGAAGCTCAATGGGGCAGGATTGGCTGCTCCGAAGCGTTTCAACACGCTGAGGAAGATCGGCAATGACGCCGCCGAGATTCGTTCGATCACCGTCCTCAACGACCCCTCGGCACCGAACGGGACCATCAACTGGTACTGAAGGAAGCCCTGCCGCCCGTACACCCGGTTCCACTCTCCCACCAGGTCGAGTGGGTGGAAGTAGGCCGAAATCGTTTGGAGTTCGCCTTCCCGATATCGTGGGGCCTTGCGGTACCAGACTTCGTTGAATACGGTAACCGATAGTCGGTTGATTACTCCGTGAGATGGAATCACCGGCGGTATCGAGGCGATCTGCTTGCCGTTGAAACCGAGCGGGTCGGCCGAATCGCGTCGGCCAAGTTCGGGTCGGGTCGAATGATCACCGTTGCTTAGGACGCCACGACCAAGGTGTCGACCGGTCGCCAGCAGGTCAAGCCATGCAACCGAGTAGCGAAAGTTGGCATCACTCTCTGACATTCGTGCCATCAACTCATCAAGATTGTCGATCCGACTGGTCTCGACGGTGATTCTGTTCGTCGAGATCGGGATCAGCCGAAATGTCGCGTCGATAATGATGCCGGTCAAGCCCATGCCGCCGACCGTTGCCCAGAAGAGTTCCGGGTCGATCGACGGGCCGATGTCGACAACCGTCGTGTCGGCAAGCATGAGACGAAGACCCGTCACATGGTTTCCGAATGAACCTTCACGATGATGATTCTTGCCGTGGATGTCGCTGGCAATTGCTCCACCGATCGTGACAAAGCGGGTGCCGGGCGTCACCGGCACGAAGTAACCGCGTGGAATGATGATTGCCAACAGGTCGTTGATGCTGACCCCTGCACCCACGGTGACTGTGCAGGCTTGTTGATCGACGATCAGATCGTCGTGAGTGGGAGCCAACCGCAACACGTGGCCTCCCGAATTTTGAGCCGGGTCACCGTATGAACGACCGAGCCCGCGAGCGATCCCGCCCCGAACTGGAAGGTCTTTCACAGCCCGGGCGAGATCAACGGTGGCGACCTCAATGAGATTGGCGGCGCTTGGAGCAGCCCGGCCCCAACCATGCAACAATGCCCGCCTGCCGACGCCGGGGTCCGAAGTTACAGGCACAGTCACGGGCACAAGGTTCAGGTTACAAGCGGTCAGTAGGGCCACTCGGGCACGGGTCGCCTGAGTCGCTTCAACAACTTCCCGAGCCCGACGGTCAACAACACCTTAAGCGCAAGGTTCTTGGCAAACCACGGAAGCTGCGCTGTTTGACGAACTGCGTTGACCACTCGCCCACGATCGAGATCGGCACAGTAGATCGTCATCGAGCGGGCGCGACCGACGTAACGAAAACGACGTCCGAAGAACAGTTCCCTCACGATTGCAAGCGTGACACCCAGCGACGAAAACGAATCGTGGATCAACATCGTCCCACCGTCATTCACACGTGCCCCCCAGTCTCGGATGTCGGCTCGAGCGGGCTGGTATCGGTGAGCACCATCGACGTACAACACATTGACCGGACCGGAGATCTCGTACAGAGCAGGTTCGGAAAACATACGCAGGTGGGTGACCCGGTCGGCCACTCCGGCCGTGGTGAGATTCATGAGGAAGATGTCGTGATCGGTTTGTGCCTGGTCGTGATATCCGTCGATTTCTTGTGGGCCGCGGTCATTGCCGGCGTGGGGATCGATGGCGATCACCGTTGTTCCGGATGTGGCTCCAGAGGCAAGCACAATCGTTGACCGACCGCGGAAGCTACCAATTTCTACGATCCGCCCATCCGTCGGACACGCCGCCGCAGCTGCGAAGAGTGCGGCCGCCTGATCATGCGACATCCAACCATCGACATCCGCAACAAGCGCCCAGGCCTGATCCAAGGTGGTCATGTGTACACCGCCAATCCGAAGATCACGACCCACAGTAAGCCAAGCACCTGTAGCACGCGATCACTCGCAAACACCTCTTCCGGGGCGGCACCGCGACCCTGATCGACCACCAGGGCGTACCGCAAGAATGCGGTCAGCATCGGCACGATCGAGAGTTCGTAGTAGGGCAATTCGGTGTTGGCGAGGTCCTTTCGCTCGAATGCCCAGACGCAGTAACTCAGAATTGCTCCCCCGCAGGCGACCGTCAGAACCATCTGCAGGAAACCTTCGCTGTAGTCGCCGAGGGTTGCCCGCACGGACCCTGCGCTGTCGCCTAGTTGGCGTCGCTCGGCGAACCGTTTTCCGGTCACAATGAACAACGATCCGAACGTGGTGCACAGCACGAACCAGCTCGACATCGGCACGTCAACAGCCACCGCACCGGCTGCCGCCCGGAGCACAAAGCCGGATGAGATCGCCACCAGATCAAGAACAGCGATGTGTTTCCAGATTGCGCTGTACGTCAGCGTCACCGCCATGTAGGCGGCGACGACAGCCACGGTCTGCCAACGGCCAGTGAGTGCGGCTAACCCGAGGGCGAGGACGGGAAGCACCGTGCCGACGATCTTGGCCATTCCAACGCTCAGCTGGCCCGCTGCGACTGGTCGCCGACACTTCGTCGGGTGCGCCCGATCAGCCTCGACATCGAGCGCGTCATTCCAAAAGTAGGTGCCACTCGCTGCCAAGCAAAGCGCAACGAACACCAGCACCGTCAGCCCAAATTGATTCGGCCGATCGAGTACGCCTGCGGCACCGGGTGCGGCGAACACCAACACATTCTTCAGCCACTGTTTCGGGCGAGCGGTGCGAAGCAAAGGGTTCATAAAGACGGCGCAACGCTACCGAGCGGCTCGTTGACCCAGATGGGATGATCGGCAATCGCCAGCAGTTCCCTATCACCCACCGAGTCGCCGTAGGCCCACACTGTCGCCTCGCTGATCACAATCCGATTGTCCTGACACCACTGCTGCAGTCGTCGAACCTTTTCAGGGCCGCGACAGTTTGCTCCGTCCAATCTGCCCGTCAGGGTCCCGTCGATCGATTCAAGCCGTGTGGCCAGCACATCGTGGACGCCAAGGTGTCGGCCGACCACTCGCACGTACTGCTCGTACGACGCCGAAACAATCAACACGGTGTGCCCTGCGTGACGATGCCAATCAAGCCGATCCACCATGTCGGCCCGCATTCCGTTGGCAATCATCTCAGCGCCAAAGTCAGCCGCATGTGCGTCGAGTTGATCGACACTTCGGCCAGTGAAGGCAACTCGCGTGGCAATCCGCCGGAGCGCATCACGATCTCGTCGAAGCAGCGCCGGTAGGACGACGTGGGTGTGGCGAACCAGGCCGACTACGAGTTGACGGGTTCCCTTGAACTGTCGAACAAACGGAATCACGCTGTCGTGATGGGTCAGCGTCTCGTCGAAGTCGAAGGCGGCAATCACCGTGCGCTCACTCATCGAGCGTGCCGGCTACTCGATCGAGCATGTCCCAGTAATCGGGCCAACTCTTACTCACGACGTCGGGGTCCTCGACAACAATTCCGTCGACGACGGAACCGAGCACCCCGAATGCCATCGCCAAGCGATGGTCATGGTGGGTCCCAAGTTCCGCAGGGTGGAGCCTGTGTCGGGACGGCCGAATCGTCAGACCGTCGACGGTCTCGTCGATGTCGACACCGGCAAGCCTGAGCTCGGCTGCCAGGTCACCGAGCCGGTCGCTCTCCTTGGCACGAATGAATCCAACCCCCCGAATCACTGTGGGGCTAGCGGCGAAGGCAGCGACAACGGCGACGGTTGGTACGAGGTCTGAGATGTCGGCCATGTCGATATCGATGCCTTCGAGGTCGAGGTCGAGGTCACGACCAACCCAGACGCCGTCGTCAGATTGAACGACCGAACATCCCATATCGGCCAGCAGGTCAGCGAATCGGCTGTCGCCCTGGATTGCACCAAGACCGAGAGCCGGTACATGAACAGTTCCCCCCAGCACAGCTGCCAAACCCAGCGGGTAACTCGCCGACGAAGCATCGGGCTCGATTGCCCGAGTTGCGGCGATATAGCGGCCGGCTGCGACTGTGATCCGATCGTCATTGATCTCGATTTCGGTGTGTCCGAACCAGCCCATCACTGCGCCCGTCATCTCGACGTACGGGCGCGAGATCAGCGGTGTCGACAGATTGAGGGTGAGCCCGTTGGGCAGGTACGGGCCAATCAGCATCAGTGCCGAGATGAACTGGCTCGAGACATCGCCACGAATCGTCACATCGCGCCCAGTCGGCGGGCCTTGGATCGTGACGGGCAGGCTGCCCGCCTGTTCCCACGCCGTGACCCCGACACCGAGTTGCATCAACGCCTCGTGAAGTGGTCCGAATGGTCGATGACGTAACGGTGGATGGCCGTCGATGCTGATCGGACCAGTCCCGAGTGCCGCCATCGCCGTGATGAATCGCGACGTAGTCCCCGCCAACGCAGCGTGGACCACGTCATCGCCCGGAGGCGCAATCCGACCACCCGAACCCCGGATCGTGACTCGATCAGCATCGATCCTCGCATCGGTGCCGAGTACACGGAGGCAATCGAGCATGGCGACGGTGTCGTCACCGTCAGGAACATTCGTCAACGAACTGGTGCCGTCAGCCAGCGCAGCACACACGAGGGCACGGTTGGCGATCGACTTGGAGCCGGGAACCGACACGACGGCGTCGAGTGGGCCCTGAATCGTGCGGACGCGGCGCAATGTCGGCATTGGATTACACGAGCGGAGTGACTGCTGGCCTGAAGCCACGTGCGAGTAGGCCACCGCGGAATCGTTCGCTGGAGAGAGCGTCGACCAGTACCACGGCGACACCACGGTTGCTTTCGGCCATGTGGACGACTTCGAAGCTGGCGATGTTGACACCCAACTCGGCCGCCAACGTGAACACCTCGGCGGCGGCCCCCGGACGGTCAGGGATCGGGATCCGAACCTCTGCCAGGGCCTCAGGGTGGGTGACTCGACCCGGCAGGTTGGTCCGTGCCTCACGCGCTTTCGACAGGGTCCGCTGCAGACCCTCGCGGTCCTCGTTATCGATCACGGTGCGGATCTGGGCAAGTCGCTCGATCAGGCCGTCGAGCGCGATCACAATCGCAGGTCGGTTTTCGGCGCAGATGTCGAGCCAAATTCCCGGGTGGCCGCTTGCGATACGTGTCATGTCGCGGAAGCCGCCGGCAGCCAGACGCAGTAGTGCGGCATGCTCCTCGGCCCGATCTGAGGCGAGTGTCATCAGTGTCGCCGCCGCCAAATGCGGAACGTGACTAATCACCGCGACGACTTGGTCGTGGCGCTCAGGCGATAGCGCCACCACTTCGGCACCGAGTAACTGCACGACTCCGGAAACAGTTGTCAGCGTTCGGTCGTCGCTCTCGGGCACCGGAGTCAAGACCCATACGGCTCCGTTGAACATTTCGGCGTCGGCACCGTCGAGTCCGTCGAGCTCGCTACCGGCCATCGGATGCCCGCCGATAAATCGAGGATCAACACAGCTGGCGCAAACAGTTGCCTTCACAGAACCGACGTCGGTGACGACCCCACGCGTCTCGGCAAGCGCCCGTTTGACCTGGTCGGCGACAGCCATAACCGGAACGGCGACGAACGTGATCTCGGCATCTGGATAGAGCCCGCGTGCGTCAATCGCTCCGATCTCGGTCGCCTTTTCGACCGTGGCGATGTCCGCATCGTCACCGTGCACTCGCCAGCCTCGTTGTCGAAGGCCGAGCGCAACCGACCCGCCGACCAGCCCGAGGCCAATCACGTTGGCGGTGCGCGGGGGTGTGCTGTTGACGCAAGTCACGATCGATGATCGTACCGGCGGGCCTCTTCAGCAACCGCCTCTGACAACGCCTTGCGCTCGCCGGTCGACAACTCGCGCCAATCGCCAGGTCGCAATGTTCGGTCAGTGAGTGGCCCGATCCGCGTCCGTACCAGGCGGAGTACCGGGTGCCCGATGGCGTCACACATCCTGCGGATCTGCCTGTTGCGACCTTCGTGAATCGTGATCCGGAGCACACCGGGTGATGGCTGCGATGCCTCGGCCGGTGACGTCACGCCGTCGTCGAGTTCGACGCCGTCGCGGAGCTGCCGCAACCCACCCGGTGACACCTGCCCACGAACGTGGGCAAGGTACTCCTTTTGGATTCCGTGACTCGGATGCGTGATCCGGTGTGCCAGTTCGCCGTCGTTGGTCAACAGCAGCAAGCCCTCGGTTTCGGCATCGAGTCGACCGACGGGAAACACGCGTGGATCGTTCGGTACGAGGTCAATCACGGTCTTTCGTCCGTGTGTGTCTTTGGCCGTCGTCACGATTCCAGTTGGCTTGTTGAGCAGGTAATACACGAGCCCAGGTTTGACACCGACCGGGCCACCGTCGACCTCGATCAGGTCGATGTCAGGCTGAACCCGACGACCCAGTACCGCGATTTCACCGTTGACGGTCACCCGACCAGCAGCGATCAGATCCTCACAGACCCGACGGCTCCCCCAGCCGGTCGAAGCAAGCACCTTCTGGAGGCGATCGCCCGTTGGCAATGTTGCGCGTTGCTCGGCCCATTGCTCCCAGAGCGGGGCTTCAAACTCTGGTTCGTCAGGCGGGTTGGGCGTCATCGCCACCTACCGGTTCGACCGGTCGTGCTCGCAGACCGTGCTCCAACGCCTCGATCACGTCTGCACCAGGAATGAACTCGGCAATCGATGGCAAGTCGTCGAGTGAGTCGAGGCCAAGTTTCTCGAGAAACAGCTGGGTGGTTCCGAACAACACCGCTTGCCCGGGGCCGGTGTCGCGTCCGACCTCGTCGATGTAGCCACGTGCCGCCAAGGTGCGGATCACGCCGTCAGGGTCGACGCCGCGAATCGAGGCAACCTGTGCGCGCGAAATCGGTTGCTTGTAGGCGATGATCGCCAGCGTTTCGAGTGCCGCCCCGGACAGTCGCGAACGTTGATCGTGGAGCACGAAGCGCTCGACGTATGGTGCTAACTCCGCGCAGGTCTGGTATCGGTAACCACCGGCCACTCGAGTGAGTTCGAACCCGCGTTGCTGATTGGCGTACTCTGCGCGAAGTTCCAGGCACCAGTCTTCGATCGACGTCATCGGTTGTTCAAGCAGTTGCGCCAATAACTCGGGTGCGACCGGATCCTGGGCGACGAGCAGGACCGCTTCAATCGCCCGTTTGAACCCAGCCACGCGATCCTCAACTGGAGTGAAATCGTCTGACATGTCTGGGACGTCTGACATCGCTGAACCGCATCAGCCTTCGTAGGCGTCGATCAGGATCTCGTCGATCGACGTGTCAACGTCGCCGGTCCACGTCACGTCGATGTCGCCGAACCGTTCGAGTTGATCGAGTTCGACGTATCCCTGCTTGTACAACTCGAGCACCGCCAGGAACCGAACGATGACTTCGAGCCGCCCATCGGAGTCGGCCGTCAACGCCCGAAATGAGGTACGGCCGATCAGCGGGAGGTCTTCAACAAGCCTTGCAACTGCCTCGGCGACGGTGAACCGAACGGGATTGACGTGGTGCATGTCAACGATTGGCTGTGGCTTCGGCGTGAACGCTCGAATCGCTGCGCTCTGCAGGCGACGCACACTGGTGCCTTCGAGCAGGTCAGGCATCAACCCGGAAAACCGTTCGTCGGGTCCAACCGTTCGGGCGAACGATAGATCGGCTACGTCACTGAGTTCGTTGAAGATCCGGGCAACATCTTTGAACGTCTTGCACTCGATCAGGCGGGCGAGCAACAGGTCGCGCTCCTCCCATAGTGCGAACTCTTCGTCGAGATCCATGTCGGACGAACCGGGCAGCAGTCGCCGCGTCTTGAGTTCGACCAGCGTGGCGGCGATCAACAGGAACTCGGTGGCGATGTTGAGATCGATCGATTGGAGATGCTCCAACTCGTGCAGGTAAGCGTCGACGATGATCGACAGATCGATCTCGTAGAGATCAACCTGCTCTTTCAGAATCAACTGCAGCAGCAGGTCAAACGGACCTTCATAGATGGGCGTAGTCACGTCAATCGCCATTGTTGGTAAGGCTACCCCACCAAACCACATCCATGTAACCTACCCGCGCCACACTGACCGATCTGGCCGAACATGTACGCTTCTCTGATTCGATGCGGATTGCAATACGCATATCGTTTTGGTATGCTACATTCATGATACAACTGGTGACTCGCGTCGACGATGTAGTAGCTGACGCGATCGACGAGTTGGTAAGCGCTGGCCACTTCGAGTCACGCTCTGACGTTGTCCGAACCAGCCTCGCCGAGTTGCTTGACGGTCGCAGGCGCAGGTTGATTGCCGAACGGATCCTCGACGGATACGACCGGATTCCGGAAACCAACGACGAACTCGCACAAGCTGCTGCGCTCGCACGGGCGATGGTGTTTGAGGAACCATGGTGACCCCACAGCAGGGTGACATCTGGTGGACTGAGGTCGAGGAGAGGCGTCGTCCCGTGTTGATCGTCAGCCGATCGGAAGCGGCCGGCCGTCTCAACCGCTTGATTGTCGCCCCAATCACACGGACCGTTCGTGGCATTCCGACCGAGATTCCGCTCGACGAATCATCAGGGCTGAGCGTTGAATGTGCGGCAGCTTTCGACAATCTCACGCCCCAGCCGATTGTGATGCTCACCGAACGGATCGGAACATTGCCCCACGCCCGCGATCAGATCTGCGCCGCCCTCGGTGCCCTCGCTGACTGCTGAGCAACCTCCACGGGTTGGTGAGTGGTGGCCAGGTAGTCTCGCTGGCCGTGACACGTGTGCTTTCTTGTATCCAGCCGACCGGCGATGTTCATCTGGGGAACTACCTGGGGGCGTTGCGGAATTGGGTGAGCGGGCAGCACGACAATGACGTGTTTCATGGAATCGTCGACCTCCACGCACTCACCGTGACGGAAGAGCCTGGCGTGATCGGGGACTCCACGCTGAAACTGGCGGCGATGCTGTTTGCGATTGGGCTTGACCCAGACGTGGCGACCGTGTTCGTCCAAAGTCACGTGCCAGAGCACGCCCAACTCGGCTGGGTAATGGAGTGCACGGTGTCGTACGGCGAACTGTCACGGATGAGCCAGTTCAAGGACAAGACCTCGAAGCGCGAAGGCCAGTTCATTTCTGCCGGACTGTTCACGTATCCGGCGCTTCAGGCGGCCGACATCGTGCTCTACGACGCCAACGAAGTTCCAGTCGGTGACGACCAACGTCAACACATCGAGATCACCCGCGACATCGCGATCCGCTTCAACTACCGGTTTGGTGACACGTTTGTGATTCCTGAGGCAGTCACACCGGCAACCGGTGCGCGTGTGATGGATCTTCAAGACCCGACGTCGAAGATGTCCAAGTCCTCCGCCACAGAGAATGGGTGCGTGATGATGCTCGACGAGCGGTCGGCGATCATGAAGAAATTCAAGCGGGCCGTCACCGACTCTGGCAGCGAGGTCCGCTACGACGTCACCGCCAAACCTGGCGTGAGCAGCCTGCTCGACATTCTCGCCGCCACCACCGGGCGGACCCCGATCGAAGTCGCCGAATCGTACACCCAGTACGGCCCGCTGAAATCCGACACCGGCGAGGCCGTTGCTGCACTACTGGAACCGATTCAGGCCCGCTACCACGAACTAATGGGCGATCGGGCTGAACTCGCTCGGTTGCTCCGTGTGGGTGCGGACCGGGCCCGCAACGTCGCTTCGGGGACGCTGAAGCGGGCCTACGAAGCGATCGGAATGCTTCCCGCTTGATCCGGGCGCTCAACAGCAGGAGCGTTACATCAACGGTGAAGGAACCTGCGGTCGGCAGCACTGCACAGTCCACCGGTTGTGTCACAGATTTCGAGTTCGTTCACGAAAACGGTGACAGGAGTCGACTCGCCATTCTGCATCCGAACGTTTGGTGTCTGACACCAAACGTTCAAACGTCGGGCGGTCGAAACAGGGATCGATGTCCCGTTGTCGAGTTCGCAGATGCTGTGGGCGTGGAGGCCGTCGCGGATTGTTTGGTAGTCGATCAACACCCCTACTTGAGGGACACGCGCCACAGCGTCACCGGTAGCCACAGTCGCGATGAACGCCTCGACTTGGAGTTGTGCCCATGGTGGTGCGTTGGTTCCGTCGGCTTTTTGCAACGAAGCAAGTTTGGCGTTGACCGCTGTCCACAGTTCGGCGTCACGCACCGGGTCGAGCGACAACAGCGTGTTGCGCATCCCTGTCAGCTTGTCGGTCCACCGCTTGACCGACGAGCTGCGTCGTCGGGATCACCCTGATCCGGCCATCGATCAAGTCCGAGAACACGACCCGACCGTTGCAACGATTCCTGAAACCGTTCCGCCGGATCATGGAATCGATCAATCAGACGTTGAAAGCACAACTCGATCTGGAACACCACGGCGACCGCAAACCCGCAGACGTTCACGCACGAATTCTGCAACGCATCCTCGCCCGCGATCTCGCCACAACAACCACACGTCCTCAACCAGCATGGCGCTCAACAGTCAGCGGAACAACCTAAGCGCCGTCGCTGGCATGTAATGCTTTGTAGGCGGGGCCATGTCCGTCGATCAGTTCTACTGTCCCTGGTTCGGATCCGGCGGCGGCGGCTAGCTCGGAACCGATCCGTTCGTGGTCGTGATACAGCGTAAATCGGCGACCTCGCCTGCCGACGACCGACGCAGTGACTCTCCCCCATGTACCGAGTCCAGATTCGATCTTGCCGACGTCGTGCAGCAGTGCTCCAGCGATCTCTGCCCGAGTCGCACCCGGACGCGCCGCAACAAACCGCCGAGCCACCTTGGCCGAGTGACGACGATCCTGATTGCTCATTCGCCGCCAGAGCCCAACTTCACCAACCAACAATTGGCTTTGTGCCCACGATTCTTCGGACGCTTCGGGGGGTCGAGGCGACAACGACGTGAAAAAACGCAGCGCAAGATGATGAGGGTTCCGCAACACCTGGCTCGGCTTACTCATGCTCGTAACGCCCTCGGGTGTGCCATCCGATAGACCTCCCAGAGTCGTTCCTGGCTGACCTTGGTGTACACCTGCGTGGTCGAGATCGATGCGTGGCCGAGCATCTCCTGCACGATCCGTAAGTCTGCACCATGATCGAGCAGGTGTGTGGCACAGGAATGCCGTAGTACGTGCGGTGACAGGTGGTCAGTAATCCCGGCTCGCTGGCCGTACTTGTTGATCACCAACCATGCACCCTGACGCGACAGACGACCGCCACGCTGATTGAGGAATACCGCTTCGGCGTCGCCCCGTCGCTTCCAGCGGTCGGGGACCATGTGAAGGCGTCCAGAAGATGAGAACCAGTCCTCTAAGGCCCGCCCTGCTGACCCCCCGTACGGGACGATCCGTTCTTTTGAGCCCTTGCCGTACAGACGAACCAGCGACTCGTCAAAGTCGATATCGCCGATCGAGAGTCCGACCACTTCACTGATCCGGGCTCCGGTGGCGTAGAGCAGTTCCAATAGGGCGCGATCGCGACGATGTAGCGGTTCGTTTCCAAGCACGGCATCGAGCAAGCTAGTCACCTGATCCTCGGTGAGCGGTTTAGGAATTCCAGAAGGGACCCGGACACCATCGAGACGAGCGGTTGGGTCATCGGGCCGATGCTGCTCGACTGCCAGAAATCGGTGCAGCATTCGAATCGCAGCGATCTGGCGGGCGATCGAGGACCTCGCTGCAGGCGAACTGCTGCGCTCGGCCACAAACTCCGTCAGGTCACCGGTCGAGACCGTGAGCGGTGCGAGACCACGACTCAAGAGCCAATCTTGATACTGCTTCAGATCTCGGCGGTAGGCCTGAATTGTGTTGCGCGACCTGCCCCGTTCACTCGACAACCAGACGAGGAACTCCTCCGCCTCGAGCGGCAGTTCATCGTCCGACATCGGCTCGCAGCCGCCGGTCGGTCATCAGGAGACCTGCGATCGATTTTGAGTCGGAGATCTCGCCGTCGTCGATCATTGCCAATGCTTCGGCGAGCGTCATGTGGCGCAACTTCATATGTCGCTCTTCCGGGCCGTGTAGGTCGCGTTCGACGGGGGTGCAGTTGGTCGCAAGAAAGACCGAGCAGACGGAATCGGTCATGCCGGGTGACGGATAGGTGTCGACTAAGTGAGTCATCGTGCCGGCCGATAATCCAGCTTCCTCGATCAGTTCACGACGACCGGTCTGCTCCGGCGGCTCGCCGGGAACGTCGCGCATTCCGGCGGGGATCTCGATCACGATCCGGTCGTACGCGGCCCGGTACTGAGACACCAGCAACACCGACGGTCGGCCGAGATCATCGATCAACAACGGCACCACCCCAACGGCACCGGGCGAACGAACGATGTCGCGATGAAACGCCGTCCCGTCGGGTGCTTCAAACTCGGCCGTCACCAGATTCCAGATGTATCCACGATGGATCAGCTGGTCACCGAGGTGCCGAAATCCAGTCATGCAGGCGTGTCAAGGCTGGCGGCGTCAGCGTCGGTCAGCATCCGCCGCAACTCCGGCGGCGTGTCGTCACGTCGGCTGAGTGCCGCACCGATCAGGTCACGGAACAAGGGATGGGCCCGATCGGGACGGCTCTTGAACTCGGGGTGAGCCTGTGTTGCCACCCAGAACGGGTGGTCGGCGAGTTCGATGAACTCCACAAGACGCTTGTCGGGGGAGGTACCGCTACACACGAAACCGGAGGCCTCGAACCGCCCGCGGAATGCAGGATTGAACTCGTAACGATGCCGGTGTCGTTCGCTGACGACCGGTTCGCCGTAGGCGGCTGCAACCTTGGTACCAGGTTGCAGCACTGCGTAGTACGCACCGAGTCGCATCGTGCCTCCCATGTCGGTGACATCACGCTGATCGTGCATCAGATCAATCACCGGGTACCTGGTGGTCGGGTCCATCTCGCTCGAGTTGGCACCGACCATCCCAAGCACATTGCGTGCGTACTCGGCCGTCATGGCGTGTAAACCGAGGCACAACCCGAGGCACGGCACACCCTCTTCGCGGGCGAACCGTGAGGCAGCCATCTTGCCCTCGAAACCACGCGAGCCGAACCCCCCAGGGATCACGATCCCATCGAGGTGACTGAGGCGGTCGGCGGCTAACAGGCCTTCCACGTCTTCGGCCTGAATCCAGTCGATCTCAACTTTGGCACCGTGGTGGAAACCGGCGTGCTTGAGCGACTCCACAACGGAGAGATAGGCGTCGGGAAGCTGGATGTACTTGCCGATCAGACCGATTCGAACTGGCCGGGTTGACTGCTCGATGCGTTGTACCAGACCCTCCCAACCGGTCAGGTCGATCGGGTGGTCCTCCATCCCAAGCACCTCGAGAGCGACCGTGTCGAGGCCTTCGTCATGCAGGATCAGCGGCAACTCGTAGATGTTGCGGACGTCGGCAGCATTGATCACAGCCGCCTCGGCCACGTCACACAGGCCGGAAATCTTGCGCTTCAGGTCCTCGTTGATCGGGGCTTCGCTGCGGCACACGATCAGATCGGGCTGGATCCCACGGCTGCGCAGCTCGGTCACCGAGTGCTGCGTCGGCTTGGTCTTCTGCTCAGACGACGGCCCGATAAACGGCACCAAGGTGACGTGGATGTAGCACACGTTGTCTCGCCCGGCATCCTTACGAAACTGGCGAATGGCTTCCAGGAACGGAAGAATCTCGATGTCGCCTACCGTCCCGCCAACTTCGGTGATCACGACGTCAACATCTTCGGTGGCGACTCGTTTGATCCGACGCTTGATCTCGTCGGTGATGTGCGGAATTACTTGGACCGTCTTGCCGAGGTAGTCGCCGCGTCGCTCCGCTGCGAGCACTGCCTGATAGATCGAACCGGTGGTGGCGTTAGAGTTCCGAGTCAGGTTCTCATCGATAAAGCGCTCGTAGTGCCCGAGGTCGAGGTCGGTTTCGCCGCCGTCGTCGGTGACGAAAACTTCACCATGTTCGTACGGGTTCATCGTGCCGGGATCGACATTGATGTACGGGTCGAGCTTCTGCAACGTGACCCTCAGACCACGCATCTTCAGCAGTCTTCCAAGCGAGCTGGCAGTGAGACCCTTGCCGAGCGAGCTGGCCACCCCTCCGGTCACGAAAATGTGCTTCGGCATTTGGATTTGGACCTCCGTCAAATCTGCTCGCACCGAGCTAGTGCACGACGGAAGGTCACCATATCTTGCGCGGCGGCCACCGAGCGCGGATTCCCGCCACATTGCGCCGAGATTTCACGAATCAGCGCATGACTGGAGTAGATCGCGTGCGTGTTCGAGCGCAGCCGGCGACTCCGAACCTGACATCATTCGGGCCACTTCGGCCACCCGCTCGTCCCCCACGACCACGTCAACACTCGTGAACGTCGCCCCACGGAGGACGGTCTTCCTGACAACCAGTTGTTGGCTGGCGCTTGCCGCCACCTGCGCAAGGTGGGTCACGACGAGCACCTGATGATCCGCACCAAGATCTGCGAGCGCGCGTCCGACTGCGGTGGCTGCGGTTCCTCCAACACCTGCGTCAACTTCGTCGAAAACGAGCGTCGGAGTGCCGACAGGACCATGCAAACCGGACTGGAGGGCTCCCGAGAGAACCAGCCGCAGAGCGAGCATTGTGCGCGCCAGTTCGCCACCGGAGGCGACCCGATTGAGGGGCAGCAACGGCGACCCAGGGTTGGCCGACAGCATGAACCGAACTGTTTCGCCAGAGAGATCCTCGTCGCCAGGGTGATCGTCATCGCAGCGACCAACCTCGACAGCGATCGCTGCGTTCGGCATCGCCAACACCCGCAGACGACTTTCAACCGCCTTGGCGAGTTCGGGGGCGACAATTCGGCGTCGCAGACCGATCTCACGCGCCGCCGTGCGTTGCTCGGCGAGAGCCGACGTACGGGCGTCATCGAGTTCGGCCGCACGTCGATCGTATTGTTCGAGCTCACGAAGCCGATGCTCCGCCTCGGAGTGAAAGGCGATCACCTCCGAAAGCCCATCGCCGTACTTACGTTGCAAATCGCGCAACAGTTGACGCCGCTCACGAATCTCGGCCAGCCGACCCGGATCCTCCTCGATTGCCTCGGCGCTATTGCGAAGCTCACTGCCAATGTCGTCCAATTCAGCGGCCAGGCTGGTCAGCCGCTCCTGAAGCCCGCTATACGGCTCCCTGTGACCAAGCGCGTACAACGCCGACCTCAAACAGTCTCCGGCACCATCATCGTCTCGAAGTAGCCCCAGAGCGGCCAGACCGGCCTCATGGTGAGCCACGGCATCGGCCAGCATCGCTTCTTCGCGATCTAAGGCATGATCCTCGTGGGGATCACCGACGCCTGCGGCGCCGAGCTCTGCCACCTGGAAGCGGAGCAGGTCAATCTCACGTGCGCGTGCTCGCTCGTCGCCACCTAGCGTCGCCAGTTCGGCGTCCAACTCTGTCAGTCGCGCCCGCGCAGCACGCAACGGTGACAGATCGACCGAGCCAAACTGATCGAGCGCAGCACGTTGTGTGGCCGTTGACAGCAGACCCTGGTGAGCGTGCTGACCATGCAGGTCGATGACACCCTCGGTGAGCTCGGCCAGGTGGGCAACGGTGACCGGCCGACCGTTGACGTAGGCGCGAGATCTCCCATCGGCTGGTACCACGCGAGTCAAGATGAACTCGTCGGTGCCGCCTCGGCGAGTCAACACCAGACGCCCATCGATACGGGCTTCGGTCGCCCCGGATCGGACCACGGCCGCATCGGATCGGCCACCGACCAGCAGTTCGATCGCCTCGACCAACATCGTCTTGCCGGCACCGGTCTCACCAGTCAGCGCCGTGACGCCGTCTCCGAGCACGAGCGAGGCACGTTCGATGACCCCCAGGTTCTCGATGTGTAGCTCGGTCAGCATGCGACTGTTCTACCGGTCGGTGAGCCCGAACTTGGCTTTCAGCACCTGGTGATAGTGATGAGCGCCGAATCGTACGAATCGAGCGGTCGACTCCGATGGTGCGCAACGCACCGTCGAACCCGACTCCAGATTGCGCACAGGGCGGCCATCGACGACGACCGATGCCTCACGATCACCGAGCACCTCGATCACGACCGTTTCGGATGGATCGAGCACGAGGCTGCGGTCGAACAACGTGTGCGGGGCAACTGGTGTAACGAGGAGCGCACGGTGTTTCGGCGAAACGACCGGGCCACGGGCGGAAAGCGAATAGGCCGTTGAGCCAGTCGGGGTCGAGACGATCAGCCCATCGGCGGCGTACGACGTGAATGGCTCTCCATCGATTCGTACGAGCAGGTTGACCGTGCGACCGGACTCGCGCTTTTCGACGACAGCCTCGTTGAGCGCCTGCCACGATCCACACGATTGCCCGGCGGCGTCGAATGCGGCAACGTCGAGCATCATTCGTTCGTCGAGGTTCCATCTGCCTCGATCGGAGCCGAGTTCGAACCGCTCCAACGCATCTGACAGGCCTTCAACCTCGACCTCGGTGAGGTATCCGAGGCGCCCGAGGTTGACGCCTAGCAGCGGTACCGGCGCACCCCCCAGCAGGTTGACTGCGCGTAGCATCGTGCCGTCACCACCCAGGCTGAGTACGAGATCAGCATCTCCAGCCGGTTGATCGCCTGCGAGATCGGTGAGACCTAGAGCGACGGCATCGCCCCGCGGAATCCAGACATCATGACCACGGTCCCGTAACCACCGTGTGGCCTCAATGGCGAGCGCTTTGGCGTCGTCGTGTTGGTGGTGTGCCACAACCATCACGCGACTCATACGTTCCCCTCTGGAGAAAGTGCGTGTAGGAGGAACTCCCGGTTGCCATCGGCACCGGAGATTGGTGAGTCCGTCCAACTCACAACGGCGCAGCCGGCCTTGATGAATGCTTGCTCAACTTCCTCACGAACCCGGCTCCAGACCGCAGGGTCGGAGATCACGCCGCGGCCACGACTGACTTCACTACGGCCGGCTTCGAACTGGGGTTTGACGAGCAGCACCATGAGTGCCCCAGGTTTACACACAGAGACTAGCGGGCCGATCACCAGTCGGAGCGAGATGAACGACAGGTCCCCGGTCACAAGTTCGACTGGGCCGCCGATCATCTCGGTCGTGAGAAGCCGGACGTTCGTACGCTCCATGTTGGTTACACGCGGATCAGCTCTGAGACGTTCGTGGAGTTGCCCGTGTCCGACGTCAACTGCGATCACGTGGGCAGCTCCACGTTGCAGAACACAGTCGGTAAATCCGCCAGTTGATGCGCCCGCGTCGAGTACTCGTAGCCCGGTGACATCGAGGCCGAACTGGTCGAGCGCATGATCCAGCTTCAAACCGCCGCGGCCGACGAATCGCGCCGACGGACCGCACACGACAACCTGATCGCCGGGCGCGACGAGCCGAGACGACTTTTCGGCGATTGACCCATTGACCAAGATTCGATGCTGATTGATCAGCGCCTGGCCGTCGCTCCGACTGTCCACCAAACCGCGTCGAACCAGATCAGCGTCAAGACGACGGCGGGTGCTCACGTTGCGGGGCGGGCTTCAGCCCTTGCGCGACGTAGCGACTTTGCGCACGCCAGAGGCACCGACCGCTTTCGCCGGTGCTTTCTTGGCCGGAGCTTTCTTGGCGGGAACCTTGGCTGCCGCCGCTTTCTTGGCGGGAACCTTCTTGGCGGGAACCTTCTCTGCTGGAGCAGGTGCAGGTGTCGCCGCAACTTTGCTTGCGTTACCCCGCAACGACTTTGCCAATGCTTCGACTCGATCCTCCATCTCGTCGAACCGTTCCGAGAACGCTGAAACTTGCTGAGCGACCTCGTGCTGCACAAGCGCGGAAATCTTGTCGGTCGTCTCTTTGCCGCGAGCGACTAGCTTCTGGATCACCCTGTCGGCGTCCTTGCGCTGCATCTCGCCCGATTTGATCAGCGTCTTGACGAGCGACTCAGCCTGCTTTTTCGACATCTCCGTGAATTGTGCGCCGGCATCGAGGAGCTTCTTGATCGTTGAATTGGCCATACGGTCAGCCTAACGGGCTCCCACGACCAGGTGATTCACATGATCATGTTGCCAGCAACACATCGGCCACACGGGCCAGGTCGGCAACGTCGATCGAGGCTACACCGTCGGGCTGCGCACCTGGAGCGAGCACGCCGCTGCGAACGAGTGCGTATCGACAGCCAAGGGTGTCCGCGAACAATCCATCGGTGCTCCATCGATCTCCGACCATGATCACTGTTCGCGCCGAGAAGCGCGGTCCACAAATCTCACGGACGAGCGCTGCCATCGGTTCGTGTGGCTTCCCGGCGATCACAGGATCGACACCCGCGGCGACTGCCACCGAGGCGACGATCGCTCCCCCACCCGGCACAGGACCTTCGGATGTCGGGTACGTCGCATCGTCGTTGGTGGCGACGAAACGGGCACCACGTCTGACTGCGTTGCTGGCAATACGCATACGTTCCCAGTCGAAGTTGCGGTGAAAGCCAACGAGTACGGCGTCAGCGTCGCCGTCACGCACGACGCGTGCTCCACGCGCCTCAAGTGCTTCGACAACGCCTGGCCCACCGCACACCAGTGCTGATTCTCCACCAGCGACGAGTGCCGCCCCTGCCTGAGCGGACGTCACGACATCGCCGACCGCAGGGATCCCTATGTTGGCAAGCGCAGCTTCCTGGTCAGCGATCCGAGAGTATGAGTTGTTGGTCACAAACAGCACTCGTCGGCCAGACGAACGTAACCGCTCGATTGCCTCCGGCGAGCCCTCGATCGGTTGATGCGAGAGCCAAACAACCCCGTCGAGATCGCACAGTACGAACTCGACGGCGGAGAAATCTTCGGTCAACAAAGCCATCCCCCCGTTGTAGCAGGAGTGATTGACCTGCCAACCTGTAGGTGTGCCTCGATTCGAACCGTTTACCGCTCTCCGATACACCACCTCTGACCTCGATCCGGTGATTGCTCCCCCCTATGACGTGCTGTCTGATGCCGACCTCGACGAACTGGCCGCACGCGATCAGCACAACGTTGTCCACATCGACGTCCCACGCGAACGTGACGGCGACAGCCGCTATGAGGTCGCTGGCGAGAAGTATCGCCAGTGGGTCGCCGATGGTGTCCTCGGTCGGGATGATCAGCCGTCGTTCACGCTGTACCGGATGCAGTTCACCGATGCCTCCGGTCGGGGTCGCAACATCGTTGGCGTGCTCGGGGCGCTCGAAGTCGTTGACGTTGGAGCAGGACGCGTACTTCCTCACGAACGCACGACCAAGAAGGCATCGACGGATCGACTCGATTTGACTCGGGCGACACTCGCCAACTTGTCGCCAGTGTGGGGACTTTCGCTGGCCTCCGGTCTGACGACGCTGTTGATCGAACCCGGCGATCCGATTGGGTCGCTCACGGTTGATGGCGTGCTTCACTCGGTCGAGCGGGTGACCGACCCGATCCGTGTCCAGGCAATTAGCACGATGGTCTGGTCCGACGATGTGTTGATCGCTGATGGGCATCACCGTTACGGCGTTGCCCGCCTGTACCGCGACGAGATTCGCCAGGCAGTCGGCTCCGACGACACGACAGCAGAGCTGACACTCACCTTCGTGAGTGAACTGGTCGCCGACCAACTCAGCGTGGAGGCGATCCATCGGGTGTACCGCGGGATCAATCGCGAGGGCCTGGTTAATGCTCTATCGACCGCCTTCGAGTTGTCTCCGGCCGGATTGGTCAACGCCGAGACGTTGGCCGAGATGGACCGACGCGGTGCGCTGTGCCTACTCGACCGAGATGGTCAAGGAACATGGCTGACACCGAAGTCAGGTGCCTTCGATGACGTGCGCTCACTCGATGGTGCCTGGTTGGAACACGTCCTCGACGACACGAATGCAGAGGTCGGCTACCAACACGGCGTATCTGAGCTCCACACGTTGTTAGCAACCGACCCGTCGATCACCGCCGCGGTGTTGATCCGACCGGTCAGCGTCGCCGAGATTGAACGAACCGCTCGCGAGGGTCTCCTGATGCCCCCTAAGTCGACGTTCTTCACCCCGAAGTTGCGCACCGGTCTCGTGATCCGTCCACTCGACTGAGCTACCTCGCTGAGCCCAACATCGTCATCGCTGAACTGATCAGCTTGGTGACTGCTCGTTTGCGAGTGATCGGAACAATCTCGGCGGCGATTACCTCGGTACGGCTTTGCGTGACGCCACCGGCCCGGAAGAAACGACGCTGAACCGACCCAGCCACCACGACCTCGTCACCGGGCCGAACCTCGACAACTCGACCGTGCACCGCAACCGGAACCGTCGAGTTGGCGTCGCCGATTCGGGTGGTGATTTCCAGTTGTGTGACTGTGCTGCCCGACGGCAACTCCCTGATCGTCGGCTCGCTGGTGACACGTCCGCGCAGGAGGACCAGATTTGATTCGAACATGATGAAACCCTTCAGACTGGACACAGTTGGAGGGGAAGTCGGCACCAGTCACCTTACGTGACCGGTATGACAGAGTTACCCGGCCAGGCCGCGATCCCGAGTCAGCGCACTACGTCAGGCCAGCGTGTTGACGTTGTTCAGCTCTTCGAAGGCCTGCTTCAGACGAGTCACGAATGCGGTTTCGCCTGCCCGCAGCCAGACCCGCGGGTCGTACTGCTTCTTGTTCGGCTTGTCGGTGCCGTCGGGATTCCCAATCTGTCCCTGTAGGTAGTCATGTTT
>JANOTN010000329.1:0-17832 GCA_031416375.1 Ilumatobacteraceae bacterium | reverse complement strand
TTGGCCTGGCGCTCGGTGCCGGCACGGTCAAGCTGCCGTTCGGTCACCACGGAGCGAACCATCCGGTCAAGAACCTGCAGACCGACTCGATCGAGATCACCAGCCAGAATCACAACTTCGCCGTCGACGCAGATTCGTTCGCCGGACTCGACCGGGCGATCCGGATGACGCACGTCAACCTCAACGACGGCGTCTGTGAGGGGTTAGAGGTGGTCGGTGAACGCTGTTTCAGTGTTCAGCACCACCCGGAAGCCGGCCCCGGACCGCATGACAGCACCTATCTGTTCGCCCAGTTCGACGAACTCATGAAACACGGAAAGCTGGCGATCTGAGATGCCAAGGAGAAACGATCTTGATTCGATTCTGATCATCGGCTCCGGTCCGATTGTGATCGGGCAAGCGTGCGAGTTCGACTACTCGGGAAGTCAGGCTTGTCGAGTGCTTCGGGAGGAGGGATACCGCGTAATTCTCGCCAACTCGAACCCGGCGACGATCATGACCGACCCCGACTTCGCCGACGCGACGTACATCGAGCCGCTGACGTGGGAAGTTCTGGCGTCGATCATCGAACGCGAGAAGCCCGATGCTGTGCTCCCGACGATGGGTGGCCAAACGGCGCTGAACGTGGCGATGGAACTGTTCGAGCGCGGTCTAATCGGCGTTCCCGGTAAGCCAGAAATGATCGGTGCAAACGCCGAAGCGATTGCGACCGCGGAGGATCGTCAGAAGTTTAAGGAGGCGATGATCGAGATCGGCTTGGAAGTGCCCCGATCCGGAACCGCACACAACCTCGAAGACGCTCGCAAGGTAATGGCAGAGATCGGGCTGCCCGTGATCATCCGACCTGCCTACATCCTCGGTGGCCGTGGCACCGGCATCGCCAGCACTGCCAACGAGTTCGAGCGGCTGGCTGCCAATGGTCTTGCGGCGAGTCCGATCAGTGCGATTCTCGTCGAGGAATCGATTGCTGGTTGGAAGGAGTACGAGCTCGAGGTGATGCGTGATCGGGCGGACAACTGCGTGATCGTCTGCTCGATCGAGAACGTCGATCCAATGGGCGTCCACACTGGTGACTCGATCACCGTCGCCCCACAGCAGACATTGACCGATGTCGAGTATCAGCAAATGCGCGACGCTGCGTTGGCGTGTGTTCGTCGAGTCGGCGTGGAGACCGGGGGATCGAACGTGCAGTTCGCTGTCGACCCTGAGACCGGCCGCCAGGTCGTGATCGAGATGAACCCACGCGTCTCGCGTTCCTCGGCGCTGGCATCGAAGGCGACCGGCTTTCCGATCGCCAAGATCGCCGCCAAACTGGCGGTCGGCTACACGCTCGACGAGATCCCCAACGACATTACCAAGGCAACACCCGCCAGCTTCGAGCCGACGATCGACTACGTCGTGACCAAGATCCCTCGATGGGCCTTCGAGAAACTGCCAGGCACATCGGGAGTCCTCGGCCCTCAGATGCAGTCGGTCGGTGAGGCAATGTCGATCGGGCGAACATTCCCCGAGAGTTTGCAGAAGGGCCTTCGTTCGTTGGAACAAGGTCGACTCGGATTGAACTGCGATCCGGCTGCCGAGCAATTCAACTCGCTCAGCGATGCCGACCTGCTGGCGATGATTCCGATTCCGACGCCCGAGCGATTGTTCCAGGTCGGTGAGCTACTTCGACGCGGCGTATCGATCGAGACGATTCACGACGCCTGCAGGATCGATCCGTGGTTCCTCGACCAGATGCAGATCATCACCGAGGAACAGGTCGTGCTGGCAGATATCGGATTCGCCGAGATGACGCGCCGAGACTGGCGGCGGGCCAAGCGACTTGGTTTCGCCGACGCCCAACTGGGGCACCTGTGGGGTGTCGACGAGATGGACGTCCGAGCCGCACGCGAGGCGACTGGCGTGATTCCCACATACAAGACGGTCGATACGTGTTCGGCCGAGTTTGCCGCCGAGACGCCGTACCACTACTCGACCTATGAGGATGAAACCGAAGTGCGGCCATCCAATCGCCAGAAGGTGATCATTCTTGGCTCCGGTCCGAACCGGATCGGTCAAGGCATCGAGTTCGACTACTGCTGCGTGCACGCCAGCTTCGCCCTCCGCGACGCCGGGTACGAAACCATCATGGTCAACTGCAACCCAGAGACCGTCTCGACCGACTACGACACCAGCGACCGTCTGTACTTCGAACCGTTAACTAGAGAAGACGTGCTCAACGTGATTGCTGCCGAACAGCCGTACAAGGTGATCGTGTCGCTCGGCGGTCAGACACCGCTCAAACTGGCCGGTGAGATTCCCGTCGAACTCGTCGCCGGAACATCGGCCCAGTCGATCGACGATGCAGAGGACCGTGCGAAGTGGAACGTCCTATGTGACGAGCTCAACATTCCCCAGCCGCCGGGCGGCACAGCGATCACGTTTACCGAAGCGCTGACGATTGCCGAGACGATCGGCTTTCCGGTTCTTGTTCGCCCGAGTTACGTGCTCGGTGGGCGGGCGATGCAGATCGTCCACGACCGCGATCACCTCGAACGCGCAATGGCTGAGCTGACAGGCTTCGGCAGCCTTGGCAAGGAAGGCGGGCTCTCCGCCGAGCGGCCAGTCCTGATCGACCGCTTTCTTGCGAGCGCTATCGAGGTCGACGTTGATGCGATCCGCGACCACACCGGTGAAGTCTTGATCGGTGGCGTGATGGAACACGTTGAAGAGGCGGGCGTCCACTCAGGTGACTCGGCGTGTGCGATCCCGCCGCAGACCCTGCCCGACTGGGTCGTCGAAGTCATCATGGCCTACACCGAATCGATCGCCCACCGACTCGATGTGCGCGGCCTGATCAACGTCCAGTTCGCCGTGGCGAACACGACGGTGTACGTGATCGAGGCCAATCCGCGGGCGAGCCGCACGGTTCCATTTGTCGCCAAGGCGCGTGGTGTTCCGCTTGCCAAGGTGGCATCGCGGGTGATGCTTGGCGCAACGCTTGAGGAGCTACGCGGGGAAGGGTTGTTGTGCGAGCCGATTGACGGACATGTGTCGGTCAAAGAAGCGGTGCTGCCGTTCAATCGATTCCCCGACGTCGACCCTGCATTGGGTCCGGAGATGCGCTCCACAGGCGAAGTGATGGGGATCGACTCGACGTTCGGGCGAGCGTTCTTCAAGGCCGAACTGTCGGCCGGCAACGGACTCCCCACGACCGGGACCGTCTTCCTGTCCCTGAATGATCACGATAAACCGGCAGGGTTGGTCGTCGCCAAGCGGATGCGAGCACACGGTCTCGGCTTGATCGCAACCAAAGGAACGGCGGAGTATCTCGCTCGATTCGGGGTCGAGGTCGAGCAGATTCTCGGCAAAGTGCAAGACGCGGACGGCGGCCAGACCGCGGTCGATCTGATCGCCGATGGCACGATTGTATTTGTGGTCAATACACCGCGTGGTTCAGTTGGCCGAAGCGATGGCGAACACATCCGGAAGGCCGCAAGCCTGCATCGTGTCAGTTGCGTCACGACCGTCAGTGCAGCGTTGGCGGCGGCGCAAGGCTTGGGTGAAAGTCCCGCTCAACTCCCTGTCAAGTCGCTCCAGGAATATCACGCGCGATGACCACCGACGCCCGCGTGCGGGTCGGATCTATCGAGTTGAAGAATCCGATCATGGCCGCCTCTGGGACGGCGGGGTATGGGTCGGAGTTTGCTCCGTACTTTGACCTCTCGTCAATCGGGGCGATTGTCACGAAATCGATCGCCGCGTACGAGTGGCCCGGCAACCCGGCACCACGAGTACATCCGACGCCGCAGGGACTAATCAACGCTGTCGGACTCCAGGGCCCCGGCGTGCGGCACTGGCTCGATCACGAACTCAGCGACCTACTCGCAACCGGTGCGACTGTGGTGTGCAGCATCTGGGGTCGATCAGTCGACGACTACCGAGCCGCCGCTGACATCCTTGCGGTCGCCCCTCCGCAGGTGGTCGCGATTGAAGTCAATCTGTCATGTCCCAACCTGGAGGGCCGCGGCAGCATCTTTGCGCACGATGCGACCGTGTCAGCCGAGGTGATTGCTGCAACGGCAGGCTGCGGCAGGCCGCGCTGGGCCAAGTTGAGCCCGAACACCGATCGAATCGTCGAAGTTGCCGCGGCGGTACACGAGGCCGGGGCAGAAGCAGTGACGTTGATCAATACCCTGCTCGGCATGGTGATTGACGAACGTACGCTCAAGCCGGCGCTCGGAAACGGCGGGGGTGGCCTTTCGGGCCGGGCGATCCATCCGATCGCCGTGCGCGCCGTCTACGACGTTCGGCGGGCACACCCCGATCTCCCAATCGTCGGCGTCGGGGGGGTTGCATCAGGGTGGGACGCGGCCGAGCTGATGTTGGCCGGTGCCAATGCGGTACAGGTCGGAACTGCCAGTTTCGCGGATCCAAAGGCGTGTCCGAACGTGCTGGCCGAACTCATCGACTTTGCCGTGAGGAGGGGCATTCCCCGTTTGTCCGGTCTCGGCGCGGTAATGTGACAGCTATGGCAACACCTCCGCAGTTGACTCCTGAGCAGCGGGCCTCGGCCCTTGCAAAGGCCGCCGAGGCGCGCGTCGCCCGGGCCGATATCAAGGCCCGGCTAAAGATGGGCTCAATGTCCCTCTTGCAGGCGCTCAACTCGACCGACAACAACGTCGGCAAGCTCAAGGTTGTCTCGATGCTCGAATCCCTGCCCGGTGTAGGCAAGGTAAAGGCACGACGCGTGATGGACGAGGTCGGCATTGCCGACAATCGTCGCGTACAGGGCCTCGGCACTCAACAGCGTGCAGCCCTGCTAGACCAACTTGGCTCATGAATCGTTGATTATCGTCGTCTCCGGCCCCGGAGGCGTCGGGAAGGGCACGATCGTCGATGCCCTCGTCCAACGCGACCCCAAACTCTGGCTGAGTCGTTCGTGGACCACCCGTGAACGGCGATCGGGCGAGTCCGACGACGCATACGTGTTTCGGACGACCGACGAGTTTGAGGATCGAATCACGGCTGGCGGATTTCTCGAATGGACTGAGTTCCTTGGTAACTACTACGGAACGCCGCGTCCTGAACGGCTCAACGATCCCGACGCTCCGGACATCGTGCTCGAAATCGAGCTTGACGGGGCTCAACAGGTCAAGAAGCAATACCCGCAAGCGATCTTGATCTTTGTGCTGCCTCCCTCCCGCGAGGAACAGGAGCGCAGATTGCGAGGTCGCGGTGACCCTGGTGACAAGGTCCTTGCTCGGCTACGCAAGGCCGAACTGGAGGAACCGGTCGGCCGCCAGCAGGCCGACTTTGTCGTGGTCAACGACGAACTGGAACGTACAGTTGACGAGATGATCGGCATCATCGATCGTGAACGTTCCCGGTAAGCTGTATCGCTGCATTCTGCGCACTTCTCAAGGAGCTGCTCCATGGCCACGAGCCACGACACGATGATGACGCCTTCAATCGAGACCCTGCTGGGTCGAGTCGATTCCAAGTTCAGCCTGGTTACTCTGGCTGCACGGCGGGCACGCAATATCAATTCGTACTTCAATCAGCTCGGTGATGGCCTCGGTCACATGATTCCGCCGCAGGTGTCGTCAACGGCGCGCAAGCCACTCAGTATCGCCTTCGAGGAGATCTCCGTCAACAAGATCGTCCAGACGGAACTGCCTGTCGTGCCGGTCGCCGATCCGCTCGATTTGCCGAATGGCGACGCCGACGCCACTGAAGCCTGAGGGGTCAGTCGGTGCTTGCCGGCAAGCGCATCGTGCTCGGCGTAACCGGGGGTATTGCTGCGTACAAGGCGGTCGAGATCAGCCGCCGTTTGGTTGACGCTGGGGCACATGTGGTGCCGGTGATGACCAAGGGTGCCGAGCATTTTCTTGGTGCTACGACGCTGTCCGCGCTCGCCAGTGAGCCCGTGCGAACGCGTCTCTGGGACGACCCGGAAACGCCGATCCCACACACCAAACTCGGTCAGAGTGCCGATCTGATCCTTATCGCACCGGCGACGGCTCGGATCATTGCTGCGTATGCCGTCGGCTTGTCGACTGACCTGCTGACGAACGTGCTGTTGGCCACGCGTGCTCCGGTGATGATCTGCCCGGCGATGCATACGGAGATGTGGGAGCATCCCGCCGTCGCTGACAACATCGCCACGCTCCGCTCGCGCGGAGTCCACATTGTCGAGCCTGAATCCGGGCGTCTTGCCGGCGGCGACAATGGGACTGGCCGTTTGGCGTCGCCGGAATCCATCGTCGCTGCTGTCGAGCGGTTGCTATCGCCAGGCGATCTCGATGGCGTCAGCATCGTGATCAGCGCCGGTGGAACCCGCGAGCCAATTGATGCCGTCCGAGTGATCGCCAATCGCAGTTCGGGCAAGCAGGGCTATGCAATTGCCGACGAGGCTCTTGCTCGCGGCGCTACGGTCACGCTCGTCACGACGGTCGACAGGGCGACACCACGCGGAGCAACGGCGGTTCGGGTCGAAACAGCAGCGCAGATGCAAGCTGCGATGACCGAGTTAGCGCCCAGCGCCGACGTCGTGATTATGTCGGCTGCGGTTGCCGATTTTCGGCCGGTGCTGCCCGCCGATCACAAGCTCAAGAAGCGTGACGGAATCCCACAAATTGTGCTTGAGTCAACGCCCGACATTCTTGCCGGGCTTGGTGCCAACAAGCCCTCCGGTCAAATCCTCGTTGGGTTCGCCGCCGAAACTGACGACGTTGCCGCCAACGCTCAGCGCAAGCTGACCGACAAACATCTTGACTTGGTCGTAGCCAATGACGTCGGTGCTCCAGGGACGGGTTTTCAGCACGACACCAACGCCGTAACGTTGTTCGCCGTTGGCGAACTCCCGGTTGTCGTAGGGCTCGCCGACAAACGTACGATCGCCGCTGCGGTCATCGATCGAATCGTCGCGTTTCGGCGCTCCGATCGTTGACTCCGGCACGACATCTCACCCAAAGCATCCGCATTCAAGACATCCGCATTCAAGACATCAAGGAGAAACTGTGGCTCGCTGGACGTTCAGTTCCGAGAGTGTGACCGAAGGTCACCCAGACAAGATGGCCGACCAGGTCAGTGACTCGGTCCTCGATGCGATCCTTGCCATGGATCCGAACGGCCGAGTGGCGTGTGAGACGCTGCTCACCACCGGCCTCTGTGTCGTCGCCGGTGAAATCACGACGAACGCCTACGTCGACATCCCCAAGATCGCTCGCGAGACGATCAAGGAAATCGGCTACGACAACGCGCTGTACGGTTTCGACGGCAACACCTGTGGCGTGATCGTGTGCATCGACGAGCAGAGTGCTGACATCGCTCAAGGTGTCGACGCCAGCGAGGAACTGCGCGGCGGGCAGGCCGGCGAGGACCGACTCAACGCTCAAGGTGCCGGCGACCAGGGCATGATGTTCGGGTACGCCTGCAACGAGACCGATGACCTGATGCCGCTCCCCATCTGGACGGCCCATCGCTTGGCCGAGCGACTCACTGAGGTCCGCAAGTCGGGTCAGGTCCCATACCTTCGTCCCGACGGCAAGACCCAGGTCACCTACGAGTACGAGGATGGCAAGGCTGTCGCCCTGCGAAGCGTATTGATCTCGACTCAGCACCAAGAGGGCATCGATCGTGACAGCGTGATCCGTCCTGACCTGATTGAACAGGTCATTCGCCCGACGATTCCGGCGCAGTTCGCTGACGATGACTACGACATCTTCATCAACCCGACTGGCAACTTTGTGATCGGCGGCCCTCACGGCGACACCGGTCTCACGGGCCGCAAGATCATCGTCGACACCTACGGCGGCATGGGTCGCCATGGTGGCGGTGCCTTCTCCGGCAAGGACCCGTCGAAGGTCGACCGCTCGGCGGCCTATGCCGCACGCTGGGTCGCCAAGCACGTCGTCGCCAGTGGCGCTGCCGATCGCTGCGAACTGCAAGTCGCCTACGCAATCGGCATGGCACAACCGCTCAGCATTCTGGTCGAGACGTTCGGCACCAACAATGTGTCCGACGAGGCGATCGAGGCCGCCGTTCGCGCAGTGTTCGACCTGCGTCCAGGCGCGATCGTGCGTGATCTCGACCTCAAGAAGCCGATCTACCGCCGCACCGCCGCGTACGGCCACTTCGGCCGTGCTGGCTTCTCTTGGGAAGACATCAGCCGACTCGCCGAGTTCAAGGCGGCCGTTGGTCTGTGACCCTGATATGACCCGCCTGATATGAAATCGCGGTGACCGTCGCCCGCGTGCTTCCCAACGTCACTGGGCTCGACAAGTTGTTTGACTACACGGTCCCCGATCACCTCGCCTCGGCTGCGGTGGTCGGGGCCGTTGTGCGTGTGGAGTTGCACGGTCGACGCATCGGCGGCTGGATCGTCGCCATTGATCCGGTGGATGCGTTGCCGGAACTAGATCTCAAGCCGATTGCGAAGGTGACAGGCTTCGGTCCGACCGCTGAGCTGATTGACCTTGCCGAGTGGGCGTCAGTACGCTGGGCCGGCCGTCGCCGCCACTTTCTCGTCGCCGCATCGCCGCACCGAGCGGTTACATCGATCCCATTGATGCATCGAACGGGTCGCATCGTTGAACCTCGTTCACCTGCATCGACGCGGATCTTGACAGGAAGAGACCGCCACGGAGGCGTGTTGCGGCTTCCTCCGACGAACGATCCGATGCCGGCCGTATTCAGCGCGATCGCGGCTGGACCGACATTGTTGGTCGTTCCATCGATTGATCAAGCGTTGTTGCTAGCCGCCCGCCTACGTCGATCCGGGTTGACCGTCGCCGTGTTTCCGAACGAATGGGCACTCGCCGCCGGTGGCGTTGATGTGGTGATCGGAAGCCGTATCGCAGCGTGGGCACCAATCCCCGGACTCGCCGCAGCGGTCATGATCGACGAGCACGACGACGCGCTGCAGGAGCACGGTTCGCCAACGTGGCATGCAAGAGATGTACTGATCGAACGTTGTCGCCGGCTTGGCGCGCGATTGTTGTTAGTGTCGCCCTGCCCCACGATCACAGCGCTGGAATGGGGACCGGTCGTTGGACCACCACACGACCGTGAACGCAGCGGATGGCCGATTGTCGACGTGATTGACCGCACCGACGACGAGCCGTGGAAACGCTCGCTGATTACCTCACAACTGATCACCCATCTGCGTGATGCGGCTCGCACGGTTGTGTGCGTCATCAATACCACTGGCCGGGCTCGGTTGCTTGCGTGTCGGAGTTGCCGTGAGTTGGCGCGGTGTGAACGATGCGACGCAGCCGTCATCCTCGCGGATGATGGTCGCCTGGTGTGTCTCCGTTGCGAAACTGTGCGCCCCCAAGTGTGTTTGGCGTGCCAGGCGAGCCGCTTCGCCAACCTGCGACCTGGTGTCACGCGTTTACGTGAGGAACTTGAGGCTGCTGCCAATCGACCTGCAGTCGCCGTTACCGGTGTTGGCCCGAAACGGCCACCAACCGCCGGGGTCTATGTCGGCACAGAGGCTGTGTTGCACCGGGTCGAACAAGCCGACACGGTCGTGTTCCTCGACTTCGACCGCGAGCTGCTGGCACCGCGTTACCGAGCTGCAGAGCAAGCAATGGGCCTGCTGGTTCGGGCGGCGCGGCTTGTCGGTCCACGGTCGAGAGGCGGTCGAATTTTGATCCAAACGTTCATGCCATCCCACGACGTGATCCAAGCGGCCGTGCTCGCTGATCCGGGCCGAATCGTGACGGCCGAACGTGAGCGTCGCCTGACGCTCGGCCTTCCGCCATTCGGTGCTTTGGCCGAGGTGTCGGGTGCAGGGAGTGACGAGTTCGTCGGCGGTGTGATGTCGAACGACGTCCGTATTGGAGGCGGCGACGGTCACTACCTCATCAGAGCCGACGACTGGATGACCTTGGGCGCCGCCCTCAACTCGGCCAGACGCCAAAGCGGCAGCCGCCTAAGAATCGCCGTCGACCCACCTCGGTAAGTTGATCAGGCCGATGATGTTGCTCAGGTCCTGGCGTTTAGACCGTCATTCGGTGGCAGGAGAGTAGACGGAAGCCGGCTCGGCTGGCGATTCGTTCGGTTGGGTAGCTCTCGCCTGTAAGCCATTGTTGGAGCGAGCCGGCGCCGAGGTGCTTTTGAACGACGAGGATCGCTTGGCCGTCGCTCGCCAACCGCCCGAGCCAGTCAAGCAACAGGGCATGGAGTGCTTGCTTGCCGATCCTGATCGGTGGGTTCGACCAAATAGTGGCGAATTGCACCTCGGCAGGAACCTGTTCGGGAGACACAACCCTGATGTTGTTGACGCCGTTGCGCTCGGCGTTGGCTGCGGTCAACGCGCGTGCTCGTTGGTTGATGTCGACCGCCCACACGGTTGCATCGGGGCAACGCAATGCCAACGTCAGCGCGATCGCGCCCGAGCCGCATCCAAGGTCGAGCAGATTCCCGGTTGTGGGCGGTGTCGGTGCCTCGCGCAAGAGCAGTCCCGTCCCTGTATCGAGATGCCCGTGGCTGAACACACCTCGGTCAGTCGCCATCGCGAATGCGACGTCTGCCAACCCGACATCAACGATGATTTCGTCAGATATGACGTGCTGTTTGTTGTCGAAGTAGTGGGACATCTGCTGAGTAGCCTGTCACGCCATGGCCTACACGATCCGCACCTACGGAGATCCGGTGCTCAAGTCGAAGGCTGCGCTGATCACCGACGTTGATGGCAAGCTGATTCGACTCGTCAACGACATGTTTGAAACGTTGTACGAAAGCGACCTCGGAATCGCCCTCGCCGCCCCTCAGATCGGAGTCCAGAAGCAGATCTTTGTATGGGATCTTGACGGCGAACAGCAGGTCATCTTCAACCCCGAAATTGTTGAATCCGACGGCGAGTGGGTCTATGACGAAGGGTGCTTGTCGATTCCTGGCTTGTACGTCGAGATGGTTCGTCCGAAGACTGTGCTGATGCGTGGCATCGACATTGACGGCAACGTTGTCGAACGTGAGGCCGATGAACTTGAGGCGCGCATGTACCAGCACGAGTTGGATCACTTGCACGGCGTGTTGATGTTCGACCGGATGACGCCGGACCAGCGCAAGGAAGCGTTGACCGAGTACCGCAGAATTCAAAAAGTGGTGCCTGGAGCCGAGGAGGCAGCGCCTCGCAAGCGCCGCTTGCGCTTGACGTGAAACTCGTCTACCTCGGCACACCCGAGATAGCGGTGCCGCCACTTGAGGCGCTGATCGATGCTGGTCACGAAGTCGTCCTCGTGGTGACGGGAATCGACAAGCGCCGCGGCCGGGGGAGTGAGACCTCACCAAGTCCGGTCAAAGCCGTCGCCGAACTGCTCGGTATCCCGTGCTCGCATGTGGTCGATGACGTGGTCGCTGCTGGGGCAAAACTTGGTGTCGTTGTTGCCTACGGCCGGATCATCAAACCGCACATACTTGCCGAACTGCCGATGATCAATCTGCATTTCTCGCTACTGCCTCGCTGGCGCGGCGCTGCACCGGTCGAACGAGCACTGCTCGCCGGCGATGACGTGACCGGTGTATGCGTGATGGCGGTCGAGGAAGGACTTGATACGGGTGGCGTCTATGCGCGGGTCGAGGTTCAGATCGGCGACGACATGACCGCCGACCAACTGCGCGCCGAACTGGTCGACGTCGGCACGCGACTCCTGATCGACACGCTCGCAGCCGGCCTCGGCGAACCAGCGCCTCAGAGTGGCGAGACGACATACGCCGCAAAGATCGAGAGCGAGGATCTGCATATCGATTGGTCAGGTCCTGTCGGGCAGATTGATCGACTGATCCGCCTCGGCGGTGCCTGGACGACGTTCCGCGGTGCCCGAGTCAAGATCCACGCAGCACACTTGATCGATGGTGAGATCATTCCGACGATCGTGCAACCGGAAGGTAAACCGAAGATGGACTTCGAATCCTGGCGCAACGGCGCTCGTCCCAGTTTCGGCGAGTGGTTCGAGTGACGATCACTGCTCGGGCCGTCGCCTACGACGCGCTCAAACGAATCGAGTCGGATGGTGCGTACGCCAACCTGATGCTGGGGGCGACGCTGGAGCGTTCGAGGTTGTCCGATATGGATCGCCGATTCGTGACCGAGCTCGTCTACGGCACCACTCGGATGCGACGTGCTTGCGACGCACTCGTTGACCGCTTCGTCACCAGTCCACCCGACGCACCGACTCGCACGTTGTTGCGGCTCGGTGCTTACCAACTCGCGTTTGCAGGCGTCCCAGCGCACGCTGCGGTTGGCGAGACAGTTGAATTGGCGCAGAAACGAGTCAGCGGGTTTGTCAATGCGGTGCTCCGCAAGGTGTCGACGACGCCGATGAAGTGGCCGTCAGAGATGGCTCGCCTGAGTTACCCGGACTGGATTGGTGCAGCGCTGATTGAAGAATTAGGTCGCCATGATGCCGTTGCCGCGATGGAACGAATGAACACCGCACCGACAGTCACGATTCGGGATGACGGGTACGTGCAGGACGAGTCGTCACAATGGGTTGCCGCTGCGGTTGAACCTCGTCCGGGCGACCGGATCTTGGATTGCTGCGCAGCACCCGGTGGTAAGGCCACAGCGCTCGCATCTTCCGGGGCGGTTGTG
Source organism: Ilumatobacteraceae bacterium (assembly GCA_031416375.1). Taxonomy (GTDB): domain Bacteria; phylum Actinomycetota; class Acidimicrobiia; order Acidimicrobiales; family Ilumatobacteraceae; genus Ilumatobacter. The sequence continues at coordinate 5,249 of JANOTN010000329.1, read as the reverse complement.
ACTGCGGCCGACCGGCGTCCGAACCGGGTCAGCATGATCGCCGAGAATGCGAGTCGGCTTGGGCTCGATGTGACGACGTTGGTGGCTGACGCCACCGACCCGCCATTCGACCCCTCGTCATTCGACGCCGTCCTAGTCGACGCGCCATGCAGTGGGCTGGGAGCACTTCGTCGCAGGCCTGATGCGCGATGGCGAATCACGCCCGACGATGTCCGCGATCTCTCCGTTCTGCAGGCTCGGATCCTCACCGCCTCCGCCCCACTTGTGCGACCGGGTGGGCGGTTGATCTACAGCGTCTGCACGTTCACGGCGATCGAGTCGATCGAGCACTCGACACCCGAGGGCTTCGAGATCGACGAACGCATGCCCGCGGAGGGTGTCTGGCGACCGTTTGGCCAAGGCTGGCGGGTGCTCCCGCAAGATGCCGACACCGACGGCATGGTGTTGATTCGATACCGTCGGACTTCATGAGCGATGAAGCCCCTCTCCTCGCCAAAGTTCTGACTGTCAGTGACGGCGTATTCCACGGGGTCCGCGATGATACCGGTGGACGCGGAATCGTCGAACATCTCTCGATTCACGGTTTCAACGTGGTCGATCATCAAGTGACTGAAGACGGAGCCGACGCGGTCGCCGAGAAACTGCGTGAGATGACTGCCGGTTTCGCAGGTCTGCTTGTGACGACAGGCGGCACTGGTTTCGCTCCGAGGGACCAAACCCCGGAGGGCACGCTCCTAGTGATCGAACGTGAGGCCCCCGGTATCGCCGAAGCGATGCGCTTGATCAGCCCGTTCGGTCGATTGAGCAGAGGAGCCGCAGGAATCCGCGGTCAAGCGGTGATCTGCAACTGTCCTGGCTCTCCCAAAGGTGCGATCGAACAGCTTGATGCCGTGATCGACGTGCTACCCCACGCCCTCAGACTCCTCCACGCCAAACCAACTACCCACTGAACGTCGTTCGTCTGGTGGCACGAGCATCTACTTCTAACGCGTGATCGCGCCAGTAAAACGGTGACGCATCAGAACCGGGACAGTCTGGACGGGGATCGATCGGTAGCCTCGCCTCTGTGCTGCGCATCGTTTTGCCGAAGGGGTCGTTAGAGAAGGCGACATTTGAGTTGTTTGAGGCGGCTGATCTGAACGTGATCCGGTCGTCTGCTGCCGATTACAAGGCCACGATCGACGATCCGCGCGTGCTCGAAGTACGAATCCTCCGCCCGCAGGAGATTCCGGTCTACGTCGCAGAGGGTTTGTTCGACATCGGGATCACGGGCCGCGATTGGGTCGAGGAAACCGGTAGCCAGATCGAAAGTCTCGGCGAGCTGCAGTACTCAAAGGCGACCGCAAACCCGGTCATGGTTGTTGTGGCCGTGGCAGGTGATTCGTTGTACCAGCGAGTCGAGGATCTTCCCCACGGTGTCAGGGTCGCGTCGGAGTACCCGGAGATGACTAAGCGTTACTTTGCTGCGAAAGGTGTCAACGCCGACGTCCGCTTGTCGTATGGAGCGAGTGAAGCCAAGATCCCAGACATAGCCGATTGTGTGGTCGATATCACCGAGACTGGGCGAGCGTTACGCGCCGCCGGCCTGCGCGTGATTGACACGATTCTGACGAGCTACACCGAAGTCGTCGCCAACCCCGCCAGTTTCGCTGATCCAGCGAAACGTCGGGCGATGGAGCAACTCATGACGTTGCTGAACGGAGCGCTTGAGGCTCGCGGCAAGGTGCTCCTGAAGGTCAACGTGTCGGCCGCAGACAAGGAAGCGGTGCTCGCCGTGCTTCCGTCGGCCAAGTCGCCGACGGTCAATCAGCTGGCGAACGGTGACTATGCGATCGAAAGTGTGGTTGCCAAGGCCGGAATCAATGTGATCATCCCGGCCCTCAAAGATGCGGGTGCGACCGATCTGCTCGAAATCCCAATCAGTAAAATCGTTCACTGATGTTATTAGGCACGGTCACCGAGTTCGACGAGCCACGCGGCCTCGGCACGGTCACGGCGAATGACGGCAGGCATTACGTGTTCCACTGCATCGAAATATCCGACGGCTCTCGAACGATCGATGTCGGCCAGTCGGTGAGCTTTCACCCGCTTCCCAAGTTCGGCCGCTACCAAGCCGACCGAATCAACAAACGTTGACCCCGCAGACAGTGGACGAGCGCGAGCGTCGGATCATCAACGTGTTGATCGCCCTCCAACCGGGAGAGGTCACCACGTATGGCGACATCGCCGATGTCGCTGGCTATCCGAAACTGTCTCGACTGGTTGGCCGACTCCTGGCGACGACCGATGAGGACGTGCCCTGGTGGCGAGTGGTCAACTCCTCCGGTCGCCTGGTCCCCAGCCACGAGGCAGAACAGGCGAGGCTACTCCTCGAAGAAGACGTGGTCGTACAATACAACCACGTCAAGTCCGCCCCCCACGGCCGATTCTCACGCCAATGACTGTTGCACGCTCACGAACGCTAAGCGGATGTTCGCCAACGCGTCTCGCATGGTGGGGGCGTCTGCGCCCAAGCGCTCGTCCAATCCTTCGACCAGGCAGGCCACGGCGTCGATCGCAAGCACCGCGGACATCAAGTCGGGTGGCATTGCTGCCAGGTGGATCGTCGCCAACTCGTACAGGCCCATCACGTGGTTCGTCACCACGACTTCGGCAGGTACTTGGGCGAGACGTGCCCGGGATTCGGCGATCGCCTCTTGGACATCGGCGGCTTGATCGAGTCGCTCGTCAGAGAGGGCGTCATCCCAGTCCGCGCCCATTACGTCGGATTCGTCGTTCACCTGCGCTAGCCTATCGGGGTCGGTTACTTCGGTAACCGGCAACAACTGAAGCGAAGTGGGGGCAACCCCCACCCGGCCACCAACTGCGAAAGCGATCGAGTGCGTCCAGGTCACGAACGATTCGGCCTGCTGGCCGTCCACCTTGCACCTAATTTGGTGTGGACGCTCCGGCTGGTCCGCTCCGCCATGACTTCGCGTCGAGCAGGACCAGACAAACGACAGGGAGGCCAAGCCTTTGCACAGGAGTGATCAGCCATAGCACCGCCGAAGAGCGACCAGCACCGTATCAACGACCGGATCCGGACCCGTGAGGTCCGACTGATTGGCCCCGACGGCCAGCAGCTCGGGATCAAAGCAGTTCCGGACGCGTTGAGACTGGCCCGTGGTTACGACCTCGATCTCGTCGAGGTAGCACCGATGGCAAACCCACCAGTGTGCCGCATCATGGACTACGGGAAGTTCAGGTACGAGGAAGCACAGAAGGCCAAGGAGGCCCGAAAGAAATCCTCGAATGTGACGGTGAAAGAGGTCAAGTTCAGGCCGAAGATCGGCAGGGGCGACTTCGATACCAAAGTGCGTCACCTCGTCGAGTTCATTGACGAAGGCCACAAGGTCAAAGTCACCTTGCAGTTCCGTGGTCGTGAAATGGCTCACCCCGAGCTTGGTCGCAAGGTTCTCGATGAAGTCATCGCAGCCGTGGGAGCGCATGCAAAGGTTGAGAACCAGGCACGCATGGAGGGTCGCAGCATGTCGATGGTCCTCTCGCCAGACAAGAAGGCGATGGACGCCATCAAGAAGGCCGAAATCACCAAGGTGAAGGCCGAACAGCCACCAACGACCGAAACCGTGGAGGCTCCCGCCGAGCGACCAGTCGACGCTGAGGCCTCCGAGCCCTCAGTCGAGGCTCGGGTCGAGCAACCAGCCGAGATCGAGGTCACCGAGACCCCAGTCGACGCAAGCCCCGAAGAAGCAGGAGAGCAGTAATGCCGAAGATGAAGACCAGCAAAACCGCCGCCAAGCGGTTCAGAACGACAGGGACCGGCAAGCTGCGCCGCGAACAAGCGATGCGCCAGCACATGTTCGAGAAGAAGTCCTCGACCCGTACGCGTCGCCTTGAGGGCGACCGTGAAGTTCATCCGACCGACGTAAAGAAGATCAAGCGTCTGCTCGCGCAGCGCTGATAGCGACCGAAAAGGAGATATGAGATGGCACGCGTCAAGCGCGGTGTGGTAGCTAAGAGGCGCCACAAGAAGGTACTCAAGCAGGCCAAGGGCTACTACGGCAACAAGAGCCGTTCGTTCCGGGCCGCGAATGAGCAGGTCATGCACAGTGGGCAGTACGCCTTCCGTGACCGCCGGGCGAAGAAGGGCGAGTTCCGTCGCCTCTGGATCCAGCGGATCAACGCTGGCTGCCGCCTGAACGACATGAGCTATAGCCGGTTTATCGCCGGTCTGAACGCTGCTGGCATTGAAGTCGACCGCAAGATTCTCGCCGATCTCGCCGTCGCCGACGCGGCCGCATTCTCGGCAATCGTGGCTCAGGCCAAGGCCGCCCTCTAAGGCTTCGCTCTGAGCGAACTACTGACCTTCACGAATCCGAAGGTTCAACGGCTGCGGCGCCTCCTGGGGCGCCGCAGTTCGCGTTCTGAGGAAGGTGCCTTCGTCGTGGAGGGTGCTCTCCTGATCGCCGAGGCTGTCGATGCCGGATGGACTATCGAAGCGGAATTTGTGGCACCCGGCGCTGCCGTCGTGTCGGATGGCCCCGTGTTCGAACTCGCCGACGGCGTGCTGCAACGAGTCGCATCAACGGAGCGCCCGCAGCCGAATCTGGCAATCGTGCGGATACATGAGCCGACCGCCGCGCTGGCAAACGTGTCGTTCGTCGTCGTCGCCGATCAGCTCGCCGATCCAGGCAACCTGGGTACGATTTTGCGTTCGTCGGAGGCGGCAGGTGTCGAGGCGGTCGTGCTGACTCCCGGCTCGGTCGACCAGTTCAATCCGAAGGTGGTCCGTGCGAGTGCCGGAGCGGTGTTCCACATACCGGTGATCGTGGCAACGTTCGAGGACGTACGCCGGGCAGGATTGCGCCTGATCGGTTCATCGTCCCATCAGGGTGATCGCCATACGGATGCTGATTGGTCAGGACGCGTTGCCCTCGTGCTCGGCAACGAAGCGCTCGGCCTCGCTGACGATACAGCCGTCGACCACTGGGTCAGGATCGAACACCAGGGAAGAGCCGAAAGCCTGAATGTAGCGATGGCCGCGACAGTCCTGGTGTTCGAAGCGAGGCGCAAACGAAATCGGTGAATCAGCCTGGCTTTGGGCTGGACTGGTTGGCTAGCCTGGCCCATGTGAGAGTGCTTGGTCGGTGTTTTCCATGCCCCGGGTGGACAGCCCGGGAGCTGGCGCGGCCGACACGCGCCTGAACCTGAGTCCATCCGGCGATGTGTCTCCCAAGACCCCTACGATC
>JANOTN010000328.1:0-24803 GCA_031416375.1 Ilumatobacteraceae bacterium | reverse complement strand
CGAAACCGGCTCCCCACACGGCGTTGTGGTCGGTGAGTCGGTCGTAGATCGGCGTCGTGAGCAACGGTCGACCAGCCTGCAGTTCCTCATTGGGGAACGTGATCCGGAACCGACGTGAGTAGTTCTCGCGCACCTTGGCGCTGGTGTAGGCGAGCGTGGCGTAGTCGCCGTAGCGGGCCACGTCCATCCCCCAAATGTCACCGTCGGGATCGCCGTGCACCATCCAGTTGGCGAGCGATAGGCCGACGCCGCCACCCTGGCTGAGTCCGGCCATCACGGCGCATGCCACCCACATGCCGCGCATCCCCTTGATCGGGCCGACGAGCGGGTTGCCGTCTGGGCTGAATGTGAACGGCCCGTTGACGAACTTCTTGATCCCTGCCTTGCCGACCAGCGGGAAGTGCTCGAACGCTCTTTCCAGCTCGGGAGCAATCCGGTCAAGGTCGTGAGGGAGCAACTGGAACACGAAGTCCCACGGCGTCTCGTTTGGGGCCCACGGGCGGTTGTCCTGCTCGTAGGTGCCGAGCAGGATCGATTGGCCCTCCTGGCGGGCGTAGATCTCGCCGGCAAAGTCGATCATGTGCGGCAACTCGCGACCGTTGACGCGGTTGTACTCGATCACTTCGTCCATTGGTTCGGTCAGCAGGTAGTGGTGCTCCATCGCCAACACGGGCAGTTCAAGCCCGACTATTCGCCCGACCTCGCGGGCCCACAGTCCGCCGGCATTGACGACGTGTTCGGCATGGATCGTGTGGTCGCGATCGGTGATCACATCCCATGTGCCGTCTGGCCGCTGCTGCAGGTCGGTGACCCAGGTGTCGGTATAGACCTCAGCCCCGCGGTTACGGGCGCAGATCGCGTAGGCATGGGTCACTCCGTACGGGTCGACGCTGCCCTCGTCCTCGTCGTACAGCGCCCCGACGAAGTACTTTTCCTCAAGCAACGGGTTGAGTTGCTTGGCCTCCTGCATGGAGATGATCTCCATACGCATCCCGAGGTAGCGACCGCGCGCTTGCGCCATGCGCAGCCAGTCGAGCCGCTCTGGCGTGTCGGCCAGCATCAGACCGCCCGGGAGATGAATCGAGCAGTTCTGACCACTCTCTGCTTCGATTTCCTTGTACAGATTGACGGTGTACTGCTGCAGGCGGGCGACGTTGGGGTCACCGTTGAGCGTGTGCATCCCGCCCGCCGCGTGCCAAGTGCTGCCTGCGGTCAGCTGCTTGCGTTCGAGCAGCACGACGTCGGTCCATCCCACCTTGGTGAGGTGGTAGAGCACGCTCGCTCCGACAACGCCGCCGCCGACTACGACGACCTGCGCGGATGACTTCATCAACAATCCAATCTAAAAGTCAGTGGCGACGCCGCCCTCGGCGAGTCGCTGATCGAGGAACGCTTGTAGTTCCTCGCGTCGGATCGGATCCATCGGCGGCGGTTCGTAGGTGTCGAGAAACGCGGAAGCGAGACGGTTGGCCTTGCCTGCCGCTTCGGGTTTCCCGGCCTCTTCCCAGCTTTCATAATTTCGCCAATCGCTGATCAGGGGTCGGTAGAACGCCGTGCGGAACCGTTCCTGTGTGTGGCCGACGCCGAAGAAATGGCCGCCCGGGCCGACCTCCTCGATGGCGTCGATCGCCAACGTGTCGTCGTTGACGACAACGGGGTCCATCATCGCCGAAACCATATGTAAGAGGTCGGCGTCGATCACCATCTTTTCGAGACTGGCGTGCAGTCCGCCCTCCATCCAGCCCGCTCCGTGCATCATCATGTTGACGCCGCCCATCACGCAGCCCCACAACGCGAACATGCTCTCGTAGGCGGCTTGGGCGTCAACCGCGTTGGCGGCACACACGTTGCTGCTTCGGTACGGCACCCTGTATCGACGCGCCAACTGGCCGCCGATCATTGCCGTACGTGCGTACTCGGGGGTGCCGAACGCTGGGGCCCCCGACTGCATGTCGACGTTCGAGGTGAACCCGCCATAGACGACGGGCGCCCCAGGTCGAACGATCTGGCAGAAGGCGATTCCAGCCAACGCCTCGGCGTTTTGTTGGGCGAGTGCTCCGGCCAAGGTGACTGGCGCCATCGCTCCTGCGAGCGTGAACGGGGTCATCACGATCACCTGATTGTGCGACGAGAACTCGATTATTCCCTGCAGCATCGGACCGTCGAGACGTAACGGCGAGTTCGAATTGATCACCGAGAAGATCGACGGCTCCCGCTCCATCGTCGCCATCTCGACGCCGCGGGCGATCCGGGTCATTTCCATCAGGTCGCGGTTCTTTTGACGACCGAGGCTGTAGGCGTGGATGTGCTTGTCGGTCAGCGTCAGGATGTCGAATCCTGCTTGAAGATGACGTACCGAGGCGTGCTCATCGATTGGTTCAACGGGATATCCAGCGACGAAATGGATCGAGTTGAGCATCTGTCCGAGTTTGAGCAGATCTTGAAAACCGGCACGATCGCCGGTGCGTCGAATGCCGTCGAGACCGACGATGTTCGGGGCGCTGGCCACGGTCCCGTTGGCCATCCAATTGCCGCCGATTTGGAGATTGCGATCCGGGTTCCAACTATGCAGCGTGAACTCGCTGGGCGCTGTGGCGATCCGCTCAATGATCAGGTCGCTCGGGAACCGGACGCGTGTCGTGGCCTCGTCGACGTCGGCACCGGCGTCTCGCAACAGGCTCCGCGCCTCGCCATCCCAGATGTCCATCCCGATCCGTTCGAGGATCGTGAGCGACGCGTCGTGGATCGATTCGAGTTCATCGGCTGAGACGACCTCTGTCGGGTTGAGTCTCATCCGAGGTTGAACCCAGGGCCGTTGCTCAGGGGTTGTGCTCCGGGGTGACAGGTCGCGGCCTCGCCGTCGTCGGGTTGCTTCCTCAGTCACGGGAGGATCCTAGTTCACGAACCGAATTCACAGTACAGTCGTACCCATCAAACAGAATGTTACAGATGGTGTCAGACACCATCTGTAACAAGTGGGGAGGGTCGTGATCGGGCGCAACCGAGTGACAGTCGAGATGCCTACGGTCGTCGTGATCGTGGTGTTCGCGGCGCTGTACCTCACGGTTGTCCTCAACCAGAGTTCGATCCCGTGGCCGCTCCTGATCGCCGCGTTTGCGGTGCTCGGAGGTTGGCACATGTCAATCCAACACGAGTTGGTCCACGGCCACCCAACGCCGTCGCCTGCGCTCAACCTGGCGGTCGGCTTCGTGCCACTGCCGCTGTGGCTGCCGTTCGTTCGCTACCGAGACTCTCACCTCGAACACCACAGGGCAGATCTCACCCACCCAGAGCGTGACCCAGAATCGTTTTACCTGATGCCCGATGACTGGCACGGCCGGGGTCCGGTCGGTCGGGCGTATGTGCTGGTGTTGCGAACGTTGGCAGGCAGGCTCACGCTCGGTGCGCTTCGTGGGATCGTCAAGTACCTCATCGCCGAAGCGGTGTTGTGTACCCGTAGTCGACGAGTGCTGGGAATCTGGTTGACCCATGCGCTCGCGTCTGTCGCGCTGTGCTGGTGGCTGTTCTTCGTCTCCGACGTGTCAGCGGTGGTCTATCTGATTGGTTTTAGCCTTGGTGGCTATTCGTTGACACTGTTGCGCTCGTACGCCGAACATTGTGCGGTCGAATCCGGAACACAGTCGGCCGTCATTCAAGCCAGCCCGCCGATGGCACTGCTGTACCTCAACAACAACCTTCATTACACGCATCACGAGCGGCCCGAAGTTGCCTGGTACGAACTGCCGGCGCTGCATCGCCAGATGGGCAGCGACGAAATTGCCGCCGCCGGAGCGGGGCTGTACCGAGGCGGCTACACCGAGGTCGCTCGACGCAATCTGTTCAGGCCGTTCGAGCGACCCGATCACCCATTCATGTGATTGTGATCAACTGATGACCTTGACCGCGACCGCGAACTATGAGATTGGCCGTGTGCCTCGGACGATCATTGGTGTTGGTGCGATCGATCGGCTCGATCAGGTCGTTGACTCGCTGGGCGGCTGCCGAGCGGTGCTCGTGGTCGACGGCGCTGTCGCCGCGCTCGGTGTTGCAGAACGTGCGTTGTTGGCACTCGGGGCGATTCGCTCGCATGTCCACATCGTCCCAGCAGGTGAGCCGACTGTCGAGTCCGTCGATGCGGCGGCTGGTGCGGTTCGCCGCTTCGCAGATGCAGTCGTGATCGGAATCGGTGGTGGGTCGGCACTCGACATTGCCAAGCAGGCTGCGGTCGTAGCCGTAGGAGCATCGGGAGTCGAGCCGTATCTGCTGTGCGCCAATCCGTTCGTCGGGCGCCGATCGATCATTGCAGTGCCGACCACATCGGGTACCGGTGCCGAGGCCACGCGTACCTGCATCGTGGCCGACCGCATGGGTCAGAAGGTGTGGACGTGGGGCGACGAGATGCTCCCCGATGTCGTCGTGCTTGACCCGACCTTGGTCGTGACGATGCCGCACGCCGTGACGGTCGGCACAGGTCTCGACGCCTTCGTTCACGCTATCGAGGCGTGCAGCGGTCAGCGACGCAACTCGATTGGTGCGGCGTCTGCCCAGCGGGCGTTGGCGTTGGTCGTCGAGCACCTCCCGCGAGTGGCAACTGATGGCTCGGATCTGGCCTCGCGGCAAGCGATGCAGGAGGCGGCGTACCTGGCTGGGATCGCGATTGACAACTGTGGAACCGGGGTCGCCCACTCGATCGGACATGCCCTCGGCTCGCTCTACCATGTGCCCCACGGAGTGTCGGTGGCGGTCGGTCTGCGGGCCGCGTTGCAATGGAATCTCACTGGTGCGCCGACGGCCTACCGGTCGGCATCGTGCGCGCTCGGCGTCGGAGATGACGTCGAAGCAGTCCCAAATGTGTTCGAGAACCTTTGCCGTTCGACCGGACTCGGCGAGGCGATCCCGTTTGGCGCGAATTTGTCTGCGGCCAGTATCGCCATCACGATGAATGCCGTCGAGAACCAGCCGATGCTGCGAAACAACGCCCGTGCTGTGTCCGATGATGATCGACTCCTGCTTGCCGAACGAACGGTCGCCGTGTGGAGTGACTTACGGACATGAGCGAGATTGTCGCAATCGGGATCACGCATCATCAGTTGCCGCTCGACCCGCCGTTTACCGCTTCGTGGGACCCTCAGCCGCGTACCAAGTTCCCTGTCACGATCGTGCGAGTCCGTGACAGCGATGGAGGTGAGGGCATCGGCTCAGGCGATGTGATGTACGGATTCGGCGACTACGCCAAGTACTTCATCGGTCAACCTGCAGGTGACCTTGCTCGGCACGCCGCCGTGCTGGCCAATATCGAGTTCCACGCCGGTCGTCCGTGGCCGCTCGATCTGGCGCTGTGGGATCTGGCTGGCAAGACGGCTGATCAACCGGTGTGGCGCCTGCTCGGCGGTGCTTCGCCCCGGCTTCGGGTGTACGCCTCAAGCGGTGTTCGTCGTCCACTGCCCGAGATGGTGGCAATGGCCGATCGAGCCGTTGACGAAGGTTTCGAAGCGCTCAAGGTTCGTTTCGGGCGACCGTCGATCGATGATGACATCGCCGTCGTGGCTGCGATTCGCGACGCGTTCGGCGATCGGTTGACGTTGATGGTCGACTGCAACCAAGCGTGGCGGATGCCGTGGGACATCGCCCAGCCGTGGCACCTCGACTTCGCCACAAACGTCGTCACCCAACTTGAAGCACTCGGTGTGTATTGGGTCGAGGAGCCGCTCCATCGCGGTGATTACGAGGGATACACAGAACTGCGTCGTCGGGTTGGTGTCAAGATCGCGGGGGGCGAGATGACCCGCGAACCGTATGAGTTCCGCGAGTTGTTGGAGCGTGGCTGTCTCGACGTGTTCCAGCCCGACTGCGTGTGTTCCCAAGGAATCTCCGGCCTAGCGCCACTGGCCCGCCAGGTCGTCGCCTCCGGAAAGTTGTTTACGCCGCACACCTGGGGCAATGGTGTCGGCCTGTTGGTCAACATGCATCTCACGGCTGGCACCGTAGGTTTCGACGGATCGCAGTGGCTGGAGTTCCCCTACGACCCGCCCGAGTGGTCGCTCGATCGGCGTGATTATCCGCTCGTCAGGCCGGTCGAGGCGATCGATGGCTGGGTCACTCTCAGCGAACGCCCCGGTCTCGGTATCGAGCTCAACGAAGAATTGCTGGCTCGCACCGCCAGCGCCTCAGCCACGTTCGACTGAGCGCTGCCCGAATCGATGCGAACGACCGGGTGTATACCCGGTGACGTGGGCAGCGGGAGTGATTTAGGGTTTGGGTTGTATCGAGCAAGGAGATCGTGATGGCACCGGACAAGGACACTGACAAGCAGGAACGGGAACTCGAGGACCTCGAGTGGCCGGACGACGCTGGCGATACGACCGGCGAAGGTTCGACGAATGATGATTCGACCGACACCTCAACAGCGCAATCGACAGCGGAATCGAAGCGCGCCGACTGGCAGGCGCATTACACCAAGGTGATCGGCGATGACGGTTCGGTCACGCTGACTCCGATCTTGGTAGAACGACCAATCGACAACTCGTACGTCGCCGGCGAAGGTAGGCGCGACACCGACGGTGATGGACTCACCGATTACGACGAGAAGCGCGGCGGTACCGACCCCAACAACGCCGACACCGACGGCGATGGGTTCTCGGACGGAACGGAGAAAGAATGGGGCTTCGATGCGGCCACGACGTGGAGCCCGCCGAACGCTACGGCCGACGACGTCGACGGCGATGGTCTTTCGAACCTCGAAGAGATACGACTGGGTGGTTCGCCGAGTGTTGACGTGCACGCCGCCGCCGGGCTGGGAAGCGACGCAACGGAGAGTCCGCGCAAGTACTACGAAGCCCACCGGGGCGAGAACCCGATCGGTGATGCTTGGCTTCGAGAGAGCCTGGGCATCGAGCCGACCGCCAATGAGGAACAGGAGTTGCTCGACGCGATCGGGGACAAGATCTTTAGTGAGAATCCACTCGAACGGTTGGCCGGCGAAGACGCGCTCGCCGGTTTCGACGATTCCAAAGTTCCCACCGCAGCCCGCGACGAGGCCGAAGCGTTCATGCAAGCGACCTTGGATCAGGACGTGACAGACGCGTTGGCGAGCGGCGATGCCACTCAGATTCTGGGGGCGATGCGATTCGATCAGTTGCTAGGTGGCGGGCTGTCGGAGACCCAACGTGGACAACTGACGGGAGCGTTGGGGGATTCGCTCGGAACCAACTTGACAGGATCACCGTTCGGAAGTCTGCAGGGCGCTGACTTGACGGGCGGATCGTCGTCGACAGGGCCCGGCGGTGCCGTCGGCTCAGGTTCGAGTGACACCGGCTCGACGGGACCGATCGAACGCGATTCCGGGGCGCATGGTTTCACGCCGGACGTCGGAGGAACTAACGACCCCTCGCCAGACGCGACGCCTCCGTCCGCCCCACCAGGCGGCTCGACGCCCTCACCGGGGGCGACGCCGACGGTCCCGGCAGCTCCGACGGAAAACTCGGCCGATCCCGTGGGTGCGATGGGTTCCCGCGGCGACGGTGGGGGCTCGTCGCTTCCCGGATCAAGCCCGCCGCTCAACACGAACCCGACGGACGTATCTTCAGGGTCGAATCCGAGTTCGACCGGAACCGGTGGTACCAAAACGGGGAGCACGAAGGAAGCGACCGATGGGTCGGGACCGGCGATTCCAGTAATGAGCAAGGACGGCAACAGCATTGATCACTTCGAGCGGACCAACGCTGACGGTTCGACCACGATCATGACTGCCGACGGAGAGGAGGCGTACACGCTGTCTCCATCCTCCTCCGGTCACGATGACTCCAGCTCGACCGATGGCGACACCAACACTGACGCCGGAACGACCGACAACGACTCCGACAACGACTCCGATTCGTCCGGTGACGACTCCGACAACGACGCCGATTCGTCCGGTGACGATGCCGACGACGGTGACAGCGAGGTGCCTGACGACGGTGACAGCGGGGAAACAACCGCATGGGTCGACCCCGACGCAGCTGATACGAGTGGAGGCGCAGCGTTCGATACGCATCTCACGGGATTCGACCGGCTGTCGGCCGCCGGTGGGTCGATCGTCGACATCGCGTACACCAACACCGGGAATCCCAACGATGGCGTCGGAGGTCCGCTCGATCTGTCGGGTGCGACGCTTCACATACCGTCGAGGAACACAATTGCCCACGTCGATTCTGATGCCGCCGATGCAAGCGGTGCCACCGCGTTCGATACGCACCTCACCGGTCTGGATTACCTTGGGGTTACTGGTGGCTCGGTCATCGACGTGCGATTCACCAACACAGGCAACCCGAACGGCCCTGTCGTCGGCATCGATCCGGCCGGGTTTGACCCATCGACCGTCGGCCCGGATGGCACCAACGCGCTCCAGGCCAGTGAGACGGGTGGATTCGCAGCCACACAATTCATGCTGGCCGACGCAAACTTGGACGTGTCGTTCGAGACGAATCAGTTCGAGTCGGTCGACAACCTCGATACGGGCGCGCTCCAACTCGATGCATCTCACCAAGAGTTCGACGCAGACGTCGAGGCCAGCGGCGAGTTCGGCGGCAACGGTGGCGGCCCGCTGCCGTTCCCGTAGCCGCTAGCAGCCAGTCCGTCTGGTGTTCCCCCCATCTTCCCCAACGAGCGGTCCCCAACAGCAACAAATGCGATTCGGAACCACCGATGGTCCCGAATCGCATTTGTTGCCGCCCGCGACCGGAATTGGGATGTTTCGGGTCAAAGGCGGTGACGACACGGGTCGGCGCGAACCGGCGGGAGTAGGTCTGGGGCCCCACATTTGACAAACTGTCAAATGTGGCTGTGAACCTGGAACATCGTGGCGCTCTTGAGAATCAGTTTGGGTTGGCGGATCGGGTGGTCGATGGCGACGCGCTGACCAACAGCGTCGCTCGGTTTCGGGAACGGGGGATCACGTTGCCGACGTTTAGTCAGCTCGCTGATCCATCGACGTTCGATCATTTCGCCAAGGTCGGCGATGCTGATCCGCAGGGGCCTGACGCTCGCAACCTGTGGCGGGTGCACTGGTATAACGATCTACGTGGGAACCGGGTCGACGTGCCTGACCACGTCGTACTTCCATCGAGCCTGACGGGTGTCGAGAGCCCGATCATCGTCGTGTTCGGCGATCGGTTCCCGATGATCACCGCCCACAAAGTGCTGGCGGCTTATGCCTGTTTGGCACCTCGTGTCGTCACCGGGCAGTTCGACCCGACCCGCCATCGAGCGATCTGGCCGTCGACAGGCAACTACGCCCGCGGTGGCATAGCGATCTCGCGGATCATGGCGAGCCGGGGCGTTGCGATCCTCCCGGAGGGGATGAGTCAGGAACGCTTCGACTGGCTCAATCGGTGGTGTGAGAACCCAGACGCCGATGTGATTAAGACGCACGGCACCGAGTCGAATGTCAAAGAGATCTACGACGCGTGCAAGGAACTGGCGAAGGACCCTGGCAACTTCGTGCTCAATCAGTTCTCCGAGTTCGGCAACCATCTCGGCCACTACACGGTGACCGGTCGTGCCCTCGGTCACGTTTTCGAATCCGTCCGCAGCGCCAGCGGACGCGACTTGCGGCTGGCGGCGTTCACCTCCGCCACCGGGTCAGCCGGAACAATCGCCGCAGGCGACCGCCTGAAGGACGAGTATGGCTCCAAGATCGTCGCGGTCGAGGCGCTCGAATGCCCGACGTTGCTAGAGAACGGGTTCGGCGAACACAACATCCAAGGCATCGGTGACAAGCACATTCCGTTGATCCACAACGTGATGAACACCGACGTGGTGTGCGCGATCAGCGATGCCGCCAGTGACGAACTCGACGTGATGTTCAACACGCCCGAGGGCAAGTCATACCTGGCACAGGCCAAAGGCGTTCCGGTCGGAACGATCGAAGCGCTCGCCCACTTTGGGTTCTCCTCGACCTGCAACGTGCTCGCCTCAATCAAGACCGCCAAGCTGCTCGACCTCGGTGCCGACGACGCGATCATCACCGTTGCCACCGACGGGGGAGCGATGTATCCGAGCGAGCGGGCCAAGACCATCACCAACCGCTACCGCGGCGAGTACTCCCACACTGATGCCGCAGAAGCGTTCGGTCAACATCTCGGTCACATCTCGACTGAGCACATGATCGACTGCACCGAAGCCGACCGGCGCCGGATCTTCAACCTCGGCTACTACACCTGGGTCGAACAACAAGGCACTCCGTTCGAGTTGTTCGAACAGCGTCGCTCGCAGGAGTTCTGGAGCGGGTTGCGTCCGTACGTCGGTATCTGGGACGAGATGATCACCGAGTTCAACCAACGCGTCGCGACCGGCTGACAATGATCGCCGGGTTCGGATGCGCTGTGTGTGGCACCGCGGTGGATGTCGCCACCGCACTCGCTTGGAAGTGCCCGAAGGCAACTGCGGCCGACCCGTACCACGTGTTACACATCGTCGAAGGCGGTCCGCAGGATCAGCCGCTTGATCATCCGAACCCGTTCGTGCGCTACGGCCCACGATTGGTCTGGTGGGCGTTTGCCCGTGCCAACGGCATGACCGATGCGGCGTGTGAAGCGCTGACGTTGGAGGTCGCCGATGATTTCGCGGTAACCCCGTTCCAAAGGTCGGATACGTTGTCCCACGAGTTGGGTGTTGAGCTCTGGGTCAAGGACGAGACTGGCAACGTCGCCGGCTCCCACAAGGCACGTCACCTGCTCTCGATCCTGTTGCACCTACGTGCGGCTGAGTTGCTCGGACATCTCACCGAACGCCCGCCGCTGGCAATCGCCTCCTGCGGCAATGCCGGTCTCGCCGCGGCAACGTTGGCGGCTCGGTGTGATTGGTCGCTCGATGTGTTCGTCCCAACCTGGATGGACGACGTCACCGGTGCTCGATTGATCGCCCTCGGCGCTCGTGTCCACCGGTGTCAACGACGAGCCAACGACCCACCTGGGGACCCGGCAATGTTGCGTTTTCGCGATGCCGTGCGGACAGGAGCGATTCCGTTCACGGTCCAAGGTCCAGAGAACGGATACTGCCTCGATGGTGGTCGCACGATCGGTTGGGAGATCTCCGACCAGGCCGTCGCAGCTGACGTCGCGATCGATCGCGCGGTTATCCAGGTCGGAGGCGGGGCGCTTGCTGCCTGCGTCGGAGCCGGACTCGGCAGTCGTGTCAGACTCGACACCGTGCAGGCCGAAGGCTGCGCACCGTTGGCGGCAACCTGGGAACGCCTACCGGAGGTGCACCGGCCCGAGCGCTACTGGTCGCATGTGATGCAACCGTGGCCAAACCCGCATTCGCTCGCCGACGGAATTCTTGACGACGAGACATACGACTGGATCGCCGACGTCGCAGCCATGGTGGAAAGCGGAGGTCGACCCTTGGTCGCCTCCGAAGCGGAGGTTGTGGGTGCCCACGAGCTGGCCCTGGCTGCCGGATACAACGTCAGCCCGACCGGTTCAGCCGGCCTCGCCGGAGTGCTCGCCCTACGAGACGAGTTGCGGCGTGGCGAACGGATCGCAGTCGTGATGTCAGGAGTAGCTCGCTAGCCGAGCGGTAGGATTCCGGCATGACGCACCGCAGCGACTCGCCGATAGCCCTCGATGGTGGTTTCGACCCGCGAGGCGACGTGTTCAACCGTTTGCTGAAGAACCGAGTGATCATGCTTGGAACCGATGTGAATGATGACATCGCCAACCAGGTCTGTGCTCAACTGCTGTATCTCGAGGGTGAGGACGCCGACACCGACATTTGGCTCTATATCAATAGCCCCGGCGGTTCTGTGACCGCCGGCATGGCGATCTACGACACGATGCAGTTCGTCAGTTGCGACGTCGCCACCGTGTGCCTTGGCCTCGCCGCCTCCATGGGTCAGTTCCTGCTCACCGCCGGTGCTGCCAACAAGCGCTACACGCTGCCGAACTCCCGAATCATGATGCACCAGCCGCTCGCCGGCCTGCGTGGACAGGCGTCCGACATCGCAATCCAGGCTGAGCAGCTGCGATTCACGAAGCGTCGGATGGCCGAACTGATCGCTCAACACTCGGGCCAGACCTTCGAGCAGATCCGCGCCGATAGTGAGCGCGACCGCTGGTTCACCGCCGAGGAAGCCAAGATTTACGGCCTGGTCGATGACGTGATTTTGAAGCGCGGCGAAATCGCCGCCTGACCCGGTCCTGAATCGCAACAAATCGGATTCGGCACCACCGGTGGTCTCCAATCCGATTTGTTGCGATTCAGGACCACTCCAGCTCTCCCCGACCACCGCTCGGCAGATTGATCAGCCTGGAGCTGTCGTCACCGGTGCTGAACCTGCTGGCGGTGCGAGTGATGTGGTTGCGGCCGGGACGGGCACTTGCGGGGCGATGGTGGTGATCGGGCCCAAGTCCAAGTTGCAGTTCCCCTTGAGCCAGGTTGCGACCTCGTAGGCGGATCGCTCCGTGGCGTATGCCTGCACCGCAACGCGCTGTTCTGAGGCCGGATCGCCTGGCACAACCGTGATCGCCGTCTCGAGATTGACGACCAGATCGTTCCACTGCTCAGCGATCGCGATAGGTGCGAGCTGCCCCATCAATCGGTAGAAGTCAAGCGTCGCCGTCAGTTCGGCCTCAGTCGACAGAGGGGGAGCAAGAATCGTGTTGCGCTGGGCGGTCGCCTCGTTGCAGAAACGCTCGGCATCGCTCTGCACTCCATCGTCGCCGCCACACGCCGTCAGCGAGGCGCCAAACGCAACAATCAAGAGCACGGGGCGGACTAGCACCGCACGAGTGTGCCACGGCGGATTCCTTCAGCGACGGCACCATCGTCGACGCGTGTCTCGGTTGGCTTCTGCGTGAGGGAACAGGTGCTACGACCTGGTTTTCCCTCACGCCGAAAGGCTCTTGCACACACAACGGCCGGGGTTCTCGACTCACCGGACCTCCGGTCCTCCGGTTCAGGTCTTCTCGGTCACATTGTCACAACCCTCCGCTATGGTTGGGGCTTACCTGTCGAGGGGTCAGGTTGCACTCCCTCCGGTTCCGAGCACAGCACCTGCTGTGCCGATCCTGGAGGTGCTCGTGATTGCTTCTGTTCCGTCTGCCACGATTCTGGGTGCACGTGGCTACACCGTCGATGTCGAAGTCCATGTCGGTAAAGGTTTGCCGAGCTTTCTGATGTTGGGTTTGCCTGACGAATCGTGTCGGGAGGCGCGTGATCGGGTTCGGGCGGCGGTGCTGACAAGCGGGTTTAGTTGGCCGGACAAAAAGATCACGGTCAACTTGGCACCTCCACTCCATCGCAAGACCGGGTCGGGGCTCGACGTGGCGATCGCCATCGGTGTGTTGATTGCCTGCGACCTGCTACCTGCCGACACGATCAAAGGGTTGGCGTTCGCCGGCGAACTTGGTCTGGACGGCTCGATTCGGCATGTACCAGGCGTCGCCCCGATGGTCGGTGTGCGACCCGACTACGACTGGGTCGTACCAGCTGGTTCGGTGGCAGAAGCTCGCGTCGCCGCCCGCGGTCTGGTCAGACCGGTCAACAAACTGAATGAACTTGTCGACGCCCTGTCAGGCGTCGGGTCGTGGCCCGACATCGATGAACGCCGCGTCGCAGCAGTGGAACAGGAGATTCCCGACCTGGCCGACGTGAAGGGTCAGCCACATGCGCGCCGGGCGTTGGAGGTTGCCGCCGCAGGTGGACACCACTTGCTCCTTGTTGGACCGCCTGGTTCCGGCAAGTCGATGTTGGCCCGCAGGTTGCCGGGTCTACTGCCGGAACTTGAATACGACGTAGCCCTTCAAACCACGATGATTCACTCGGCCGCAGGTGTCGCCCTGCCTCCCGGTGGCCTCGTCAGGAAGGCACCGTTCCGTTCACCGCACCACACCAGTTCGGTCGGTTCGCTGGTCGGTGGAGGCTCGCACGCACTTCGGCCCGGCGAAGCCAGTCTGGCCCACGGCGGAGTTCTGTTTTTGGATGAAATGGGGCAGTTCCACGCGCACGTGCTCGATGGTCTGCGAGAGATTCTGGAGAACGGGCAGATCATGGTCGGCCGAGTTGACCATGACCGCGTTCCGATGCCGGCCCAGTTTCAGCTGGTCGGAGCCACGAATCCGTGCCCATGCGGTGGTGGGGGAGCCCCGGGGGCGTGCGAGTGCGACGAGCGATCGCGGACGAGATACATCGGCCGGCTCTCGGGCCCATTGCTCGATCGCTTCGATCTGCGCGTGGCCGTCAATCGGCCCGCCGTGAGCGAACTGTTCGATGCGACACCGGGAGAATCGTCAGCTGACGTTGCCGTTCGAGTTGCGGCCGCTCGGCAGGTCGCGATCGCACGCAGCGGTGCCCTCAACGCCGCCCTAGACGGACCCGACCTCGACGCCTACGCAGCACTCACGCAGTCCGCATCCGACATGTTGATGGCCGAGATGGAACGCGGGCGTCTGACCGCTCGCGGCTACCACCGCATTCGTCGCGTTGCGCGCACGTTGGCCGATCTCGCCGACGACCGTGACGAACAGGTCGGGGAAGAACACGTCGCGATTGCGCTCGGGATGCGCGCCAGGATCGGTCTCAGCGCGGTCAGGAATGCGGCGTGAGCGTGAGCGTGGGCGCACTGGCGGCGTTGGCCGGGCTGCCAGCGATGAATCCGCGTCGGCTGCGACACTTGCTCGACCATCACGAACCGGCCGACGCGCTCGAACGCCTACAGACTGGCCGCGCTCTCGATTCGATGTTCGTGAGAAACATTCGCGGCGATGGCGTCGCCGAACTTCGTGCGCAGTCTGCGTCAGCCTCTCACGAGCGATCCTTCGACGAATGCCAAAGACATGGCGTACGGGTGATTGGGCGAGATGACGAACGCTTCCCCGCCCAACTCACCGTCGACCCCGACCCGCCGGCGGTGCTCTTCGTTCGCGGCCGACTCGACACACTCGACGCCCGCCGGGTCGGGATCATCGGGACCCGAAACGCGACCGCTGCCGGGCGTGCCACGGCGACCGATTTGGCAGCCGAACTTGCCCGAGCGGGCGTCGCCGTAGTCTCCGGGCTGGCCCGTGGAATCGACGCCGCTGCTCATCGCGGTGTTCGGTCGTCAAACGGATCTGGCGGCGCGGTTGCCGTCGTCGGCAATGGCCTTGATTGTCCGTACCCCAAACAAAACTCAGAATTGTGGGAATGGGTCGCTCAGACGGGTCTGCTGATCTCGGAATGGCCACCGGGCGTGAAACCGGACGGATGGCGATTTCCTCTCCGGAACCGAATCCTGGCAGCACTTTGTGAGGTGCTCGTGGTGGTCGAAAGCCGCCAGCGCGGGGGAAGCCTCGTCACCGTCCGAGAAGCGATCAACCGGAGCGTTGAGGTGATGGCGGTACCCGGCTCTCCGCGCAGCAGGGCATCGGCCGGAACCAACCAACTGTTGGTTGACGGTGTTGCTCCTGTGACGTCGGTGGCCGATGTGTTGGCGATGCTCGGACTCGACAATCGCCGCCAGGGTGAGTCGCCGTTCGACCCTCGACCGGTGCTCGACGGAGTTCAATCGCTCGTGCTGGCAGCATGCGCTGACACGCCATGCACGCTCGACATGTTGGTTGTTGAACTCGAGTGCTCGATCGCCGACGCGGCGATGGCGGTGGCCCGGCTCGAGCATCAGGGCTGGTTGGTGGAAGCCGGCGGATGGTTCGAACCTTCGGGATCACGATTGGCGCGACCGTGAGCGAATACCGTGGCGTGTATGGCGGAAGTCGACGAGTGGCGTCTGAGCGAGTTTGTGCGCTCGCACACATCGCTGTCCGAACGGACCTTGAGCGCCTACGAATCCGATGTTCGACTGTTTGCCGAATGGGTATCGCGCTCCAGCATTACGTCTCCATCAGGTGTCACCCGCACGTTGGTTCGGCGTTACGTGGCCTCCCTCTCGACTCGCGAGTTGGCGCGGCGCAGCATCGCCCGAAAAGCGGCCGCCCTACGTCGCTACTTCGGTTGGGCGATCGCCGAGGGCCACGCATCAGTCGATCCGACGATCGGCTTGCACGTGAGTGCCGGCAACGGGCGCCTACCGCGGGTGCTGGACCGACGAGAGCTCACCCAACTGCTCGATGGCCCGTCGCCCGACGGCGAACCGGCGTGGCGTCGTCGCCGAGACGACGCTGTGCTCGAAGTGCTCTATGGCAGTGGGGTTCGTGTCTCGGAATTGTGCACGCTCGAGGTCGACCAGGTGCGACTTTCCGAACGTGTCCTGATTGTGTGGGGCAAAGGTTCGAAGGAACGCCGGGTACCACTTGGAGAGCCGGCCGCTGCGGCAATGCAGCGTTGGCTGGCGATTCGACACGATGTCGTTCCACACGAAGCGGGGCAAGTCGTGTTCGGCAACGAACGCGGCAAACGGTTGACGCCACGCGACGTGCGACGGATACTCGATCGCCGTTCACCGACACCGACCCACCCACACGCCCTCCGCCACACCTTCGCGACCCACCTCCTCGATGGAGGCGCAGACCTCCGATCGGTACAGGAGATGTTGGGTCACTCAGATGTGGCAACCACCCAGCGGTACACTCACGTCAGTCGAGAACGACTGAGATCCGCCTATCGGGAAAGCCACCCACGCGCATGAGCATTGTTCCTGACGACCCCGATCTGGCGATGCATTGGACGCGTTGGCTGAACCGCAAAAACATGGCGTCCCGCGATCACCTGATCGTGCATTACTCGCCACTCGTGAAGTTCGTTGCTGGTCGTGTTGGCGCAGGCCTCCCCAACAGTGTTGACCCTGGTGACCTGGTCAGTTCCGGTGTGTTCGGGCTGATTGATGCGATCGATCGGTTCGACCCGAAACGGGCCGTCAAGTTCGAAACGTTTGCTGCGCCTCGCATCCGCGGTGCGATCTATGACGGGTTACGCCAACTCGATTGGGTTCCCCGGTCGGTGCGCAGCCGCGCCCGTGAAGTCGAGCGAGCATTCTCGCAACTCGAACACGAATTCGGTCGATCTCCGAACGACGACGAACTTGCTGCCCATCTCCACGTCGGCGCGGATGAACTCACGCGCTGGCTGGCCTCGATCGCGGCGACCACAATCGGTCCGCTTGACCGTGCTGTCGCTGCCGGGTACGAACCCGAAGCGGTCGACTCGGCCGGATTCGAATCTCCCGTCGCGGCCCTCGAAGACGGCGAGTTGCGCAGTATCATGAAGTCGGAGATCCGCAAGCTGCCAGAGCGCGAGAAGCTCGTCCTCTCGCTGTACTACGACGAGAGCCTCACGCTCGCCGAAATCGGCGAAGTGCTCGGTGTCACTGAAAGCCGTGTTTCGCAGATCCACACCAAATCGGTGCTGCACCTGCGGTCGCGGATGGCTGCCGTCGGCATCGGCTGACTCGTCACACGCACGTATCGCGGCACGGCCGCCTCACACGTTGCAGCGCGTCTGCACCCGTTCGAGAGGAAAGAGTCGTGAATCAACGAACCCTCAGTCGTGTTTGGATCGTGTTCGCAGCGACGAGCCTTGCAGTGTTGCCGTCGGGTCTGATCGATGCGAGTCCCTGTTGGTTGCCTCCGACATCTGCTCCGGTCGTCGATCCGTTTCGTCAGCCTGCCTGCCGATGGTGCCCGGGCAATCGCGGCATCGAATACGGAACCCGTGACGGCGACCCGGTGCGGGCCGCGGTGACTGGTACCGTGACCTTTAGCGGCACGATCGGCGGCACGACGTACGTGGTCGTCCAACTTCCAGGGGATCTGCGTGTGACGTATGGGTCGGTGAGCGGGATAACCGTCCGGCGAGGCGACGTCGTCGTTCGCGGAACCGTGATTGGGGCGGTCGTCGGCCATCTTCATTTCGGGTTACGCGAGGGCGATGCGTACATCGATCCGGCACCGTTTCTCGGGTCGTTGAGATACGCAGCGCGGTTGGTTCCAGTCACAGGCGACGAGCCCGCACCACCGCCTCCACCCGAACTGCGCTGCGGCGGAAACTGATCACGCTCCGGTTAGAATCGCCAACCGGTTCATCACCTGATGACCGGAACACACCTCAGTCACCCGCACCAAACGCGGTCGCTTCGGCGCCGGAGGCGGGTCAGCAACCGCCAAGGAGCACATCATGGCCGTTATCAGTATGCGCCAAATGCTGGAAGCCGGTGTCCACTTCGGACACCAGACTCGTCGTTGGAACCCGAAGATGAAACGTTTCATCTTCGGTGAGCGCAACGGCATCTACATCATCGATCTCGACCAGACGCTCGTGCGCGTCGAGACTGCCTACACGTTTGTGCGCGACATGATCGCCAACGGTGGCAGCGTGTTGTTCGTCGGCACCAAGAAGCAAGCTCAGGACCCAATTCAAAGTTACGCACAGAAAGTTGGAATGCCCTACGTCAACGAGCGTTGGCTCGGTGGCATGCTCACCAACTTCGAAACGATGTCGAAGCGCGTTGGCAAGATGCTCGAGTACGAGCGCATGAAGACATCGGGCGAGTTCGACGTAATGATCAAGAAGGAAGCCCTTCTGCTCGATCGTGAACTGACCAAGTTGCAGCGCAACCTCGGTGGTCTGCGTGACATGAAGAAGCTCCCGACAGCGATCTTCGTGATTGACACGAAGAAGGAGCACATTGCCGTGACCGAAGCCAACAAGCTCGGCATCCCTGTGATCGCAATCGTTGACACGAACGTCGACCCTGACGTGATCCAGTTCCCGATCCCAGGTAACGACGACGCCATCCGCGCCAACGCGTTGCTCTCACGAGTGATCGCCGAAGCCGTCGAAGAGGGCCGCTACATCGCCTCGCGTCGCCCGGCAGCGGTAGCTGCTGCTGCCGTCGAAGCCCCGAAGGCAGAGCGTTCGACTGAGGAAGAAGCAGCCTTTGCCCAGGCTCAGGCCGAGGCGCGCAACGCTGCCGCCAAGGCTCAGTCCGAGCGCGAGGCGCGCCTCAGCGCCAGCAAGCCCAAGCCCGCAACGGCGGCCGCCCCAGTTGAGGACGCCCCAGTTGAGGAAGCCGCCGCCGAAGAAGCCGCCGCCGAAGAAGCCGCCGAGGTCGAGGTTCAGCCCGCCGCAGACGTTGACACACCGGCCGAAGAAGCCGCCGAGGTCGAGGTTCAGCCTCCCGCAGCCGTGGACACACCCGCCGAGGGAAGCGCCAGCGACGAGGCGGACGGAGGGAGCGGCCAAAGCGAAGCGGAGGCCAGTCCCGACCATCAGAACGAAGAAAGCTGAAGGAACGAATTCTCATGTCATTCACCGCACAAGACGTGAAGGCGCTGCGCGACAGCACCGGCGCCGGCATGATGGACTGCAAGCGGGCGCTCGAAGAGACCGCTGGCAATATCGATGATGCCAAGCAGGTGCTCCGTGAGAAGGGCCTCGCGGCCAGCGCCAAGCGTGACGATCGTGACAACAACCAGGGCGTCGTGGCGCTAACGGTGGTAGGCAACGTCGCAGCCATGCTGCAGCTCAAGAGTGAGACCGACTTCGTTGCTGGCAGCGATCAGTTCAAGTCTGAGGCTGACGCCCTAGTCGCTCTTGTGGCGGCCAAGGGTGTCGATGCCGTAGCCGAACGAAACGATCAGCTTGA
The DNA here is from genome assembly GCA_031416375.1 of Ilumatobacteraceae bacterium. Classification (GTDB taxonomy): domain Bacteria; phylum Actinomycetota; class Acidimicrobiia; order Acidimicrobiales; family Ilumatobacteraceae; genus Ilumatobacter. Next base: position 5,248 of record JANOTN010000328.1, on the reverse strand, counting down.
GCAGTTGAAGATCACGCTCAAAGAGAAGATCGAGCTCGGCACGGTCGTTCGGATCGAAGCTGCTGCTGGCAACACGATCGGTCATTACGAGCATATTCAGGGTGGCCGGGGAGTCAATGGTGTTCTCGTCGAGCTCGCTGGCGGCACCGATGATCTGGCACACGATGTTGCCGTTCACATTGCGTTTGCGCGCCCGACCTACCTGCGTCGCGACGATGTTCCCGCCGATGTCGTCGAGGCCGAGCGTCAGACACTTGAGACCATCAGCCGTAACGAAGGCAAGCCGGAAGCAGCACTCCCGAAGATCGTAGAGGGTCGCCTCAACGGTTTCTTCAAGGATGTCTGCCTGTTGGAACAGCCGTATGCCAAGGATGACAAGATCTCGATCACGCAGCTGATTGGCAGTGCCGAGATCGTCAGTTTCGCTCAAGTTTTGATCGGCTGAGCAATGTCTGACTCGATGCAGCCCCAGCCGAAACCACGCTGGAAGCGCATCGTTTTCAAACCGTCTGGTGAGGCTCTCGCCGGACCGTCCGGCCGGGGTCTTGACGGCCCTACGCTCGATCAGACCGCCGTCGAGATCATCGACATTCGACAGAATCTCGACGTAGACGTCGCCGTGGTGGTGGGCGGAGGCAACTTCTGGCGTGGTCGTACGGGAGCGATGGAAGGCATGGACGCCACCCAGAGCGACCACATCGGCATGCTTGGCACCGTGATGAATGCACTCGCCCTGCAGGACGCGCTCGAGCGTCGTGGGCAAGCCACGCGAGTCCAGTCAGCCATCGAGATGCCCCGTATCGCCGAGGGCTACATTCGTCGCCGCGCCGTGCGGCACCTCGAAAAGGGCCGCGTCGTGATCTTCGCGGCAGGCACCGGCAACCCGTTCTTCACCACTGACACCGCTGCTGCGCTTCGCGCTGCCGAGATCGAAGCTGACGCATTGTTGAAGGGCACCCATTCCGGAGTTGACGGCGTGTACGACTCGGACCCTCGAACCAATCCTGACGCCAAGAAGTTCGACGAGATCGGCTACATGGATGTGATGAATAAGGACCTCAAGGTGATGGATGCCACGGCGATCGCCTTCTGTCGCGACAACAAACTCCCGATCGTCGTCTTCGACATGTCATCGCGCGGCGCGCTCCGGTCAATCCTGACCGGCGGCCAAGTCGGCACCATTATCCATTAACCCCAATCGTTCACGAGAAGTGTGGATTGCCCTGAGGGTGCGGACGGGTTGGGGACGTCGTCGTGAAGCGAGGCGTTCCCTGTCTGGTCTGGCGGGCCGCGCCAACCTCATCTAGTGTGTTTCAATCGGCGGATCGTACGTTTGCGATGACCTGAGCGGCAGTATCTGCGACAACGCGTCCGTGACGATCAACACGAACACCGCCATCCTTCCGGCGGGCGACCAACGTCGAAAGACGATGTGTCACGAACTTGGCCATAGCGGAGGTCTGGCCCACTACTCCGGCACGGCACTCGATTGCATGGTGAGCGGATCGTCAACGTTGATCAGCTATCGCGCTCACGCAGTCGCGCACCTGGACGCTCTGGCATGACTTCCGTGCTTTTCCCTAGCAATCGAGATTTCCGGATGGATCGTCTCTTCAGCGGTGTTCTCGTTGCGGCGTTGTTCGTCTCGTCAGCGTGCAGCTCGGACGAGCCGAAGGCATCAGCCGTGACGTTCGAACAGTACTTCAACTCGTTCGCCCTCGATTTCGAGCCAGCGACAGATCGTGGTCAGCTGGCTGCTCGCTCAACGTTGGTCGTGGAGGCCGCGTTGATTGACTTGATCGATGGCCCCACCTTCGGTTCAAGCGAGGCTGATCCCGCGGCGAGTCGATTTGCGTTGTTTGTTTTCGAGTCGCCCGCAGTCGCCGAACCAATCTACGTACGGCTGCCACGCCCGAACACATCTGACGTCGCTGCTATTCGTGATGCGATGCCTCTGGGCGCGCGAGCGGTGTTGTACTTGATCCCGGTCCCTCCGATCCCGGGCAACGAGAAGAAACTCTGGTTCGGGGTCGATCCAAACGTCCAACAATGGGATATCACGACGCCGCAGGGTTTCATCTTGGAGCGACAGACCGAATCGGGAGAGGCGATGATCGATCTGCCCATTGATGGGTCCGAAGGCCTCGCAGATGCGCCGGTCGAGGGCAGCGACGTCTCGGCTTGGCTGCCAGCCGACGGAACCGTCGTGCCAAGCGAACTGGAACCCGCGGCACCTGCGACCGATTAATTGTCCGGTAAGGGAGTCCGGGTGACCGTGCTGATGCTCGTCCTCGGCGTGTCGGCATTGGCTGTTTACGGGTTGGTGATTCGACACGCACGATCGGTGCCGTGGTTCGAGTCGTGCGGCGCATGTGATCGAGTTTGTGGTCGGCCGCGGCGAGGCTGATCTTGAGGCCGTCGACCTCCCCTACCCATCCGCGATCGTGTGCTTCGGCGAGTCGGGCGATCAGATTCGCGCGGATCTCTTCGAGGCGCAGTTGTTGGTGGGGGTCGACGCGGAGGAGGGGGCAGCGGATGCAGGCGTGTTCGTGGATGCAGGGGGTGGCGTAGGCGCGGCCGCAGGTGCCGAGTTCGACTTTGCGGTGTTCGAAGTGGTCGAGGAACTCGTCCCATTCGGTGTCGGTGACGTCTCGGTATTCGTCGCTGGGTCGTTGTTGGCGGCGGCGAGCGATGAAGGCGCGGTGGTGTTCGATGACGTCGTGGTCGTAGACGGCGATGTAGCCCTGAGTGGTGTTGAGGTTGGCGTGGCCGAGGACCTCGATGATCGCCCAGCCCCAGAAGATGCGTTCCTCTTCGAAGCCGAGGTTGCGGCGACGACCTTCGAGCTGATCGGCCCACACCATCCCGGCGCGACCGCGGCCGCCGCGTGTCGGATCGGCCGGCGGGACGTATCGGGTGAGGGTCTCGTCGTCGACGGTGAAGGTTTCACCGTGCACTGTTCGGCGTGCGACGGTGAGGAGGTCGGCGGCGTGGCGGCGTTGCTGATCCGCCGATGCGACGAGAGATGCGATGAGCGGTGCGAGTGCGCGGGTGCGTTGCTGCATCCGGGCGCGGGACCGGCCCTTCTGTTTGTTCTGGCCGATCAGGTCCCGCGCCGTGACCGGGTTCGCGGCGGCCCACTGTCCCCAGCGGGCGGGTCTTCGGTCGCCCAGTGGTTGATGTCGGTGTAGAACGCTCGCACCGCGATCAGGATCGCGTTGGGGTCCTCGCGGCGTTGACTGACGCGCTGTTTGCCGTGGACCACGACACGGAGCCGGTCCTTCCAACCGCGGGCGATCTCGTCATCGAGTCGGAACGTGTCGATGCCGGGATGGTGGATCTCGAGGTCACGCCAGAACAACAACACTAGCTTCGATGCGAGCGCCGCGAGGCTGGTGTAGTCGAGCACTGCTTGGCGTTCGTGGAGGTAGTCGATCAACACCGCCCGCACGGCGACCGATTCGACGCGGTAGCCGTCGACGAGCTCGGGGACACTGCGTTGCCCGGCCTTCATCGGCGAATGCGCGTCGCGTGGTACGTCGGCCTCGAAGGTGCCGGCCTGGAGCAGCAGCCAGTGCCACAGGGTGCGCTTCTGCACGGCGTAGGCGAGATGCGCGGCGAACGCCTCGCGGCAATCGGCGACCGTGATGTCGGCGAGTGTGCCGCCGTTATGGATGAGGATCCGCGTCAGATGTTTGAACGTCGGCGTCTGATCTTCGGGACCGAAGCCGGGCAGTGTCGCACCGAGTTCCGCCAATCGTGCGAACCCGTCCCGATCGCGATGCTGCTGAATCTCCGCCAAGGTCGGATGCGAGAGGAATCCGAATAGCCAGCTGTAGCTCGGCCGGATGAGCTCCAACATCAGCAGCGCACCGGCGCCGCCGGGCTCCAGGCGAGTCTCTATCCCGGTGGCCGACCCGTGTGCGACCATCGGGTCGACAGCCTGAGCGCGGCGACCGAGGACCGTTCGGTCGACTTCCAGGGTGCCGAGGCGTACGTCGCTCGGGATGAGAACATGGTCCGGTTCGATCAGCTCAGAGGATTCTGGGTGCTCGAGATCTCCGGCTACGCGGAGCCGATCATCGACCCGGCCATCGGCACGATGAGCGACGGCGCATCCGCGTTCGCGTCGATGGACGAGTTCCTCGCCGTGGCCGAACAACTCGTCTCCGTACGAGCGTCAACGACTCCTCGAGGTGCTCCGAAACGCGCGCGCCGGCGAGCAACGGCTACGCGTCCGAGTGAAGCGCGGCGCAAACGTCGCGGCTGTTGCGACCACCTTGATGGGCATTGTCGTGATGTGGGAAACCGCAGCAGCCGAATTTCGCCGGCAACGCTGCATCGGCCCTCCGCGCCGTGTTCTGGATGCTGTACCTCGTCCTCGTCGCAGCAATCGCGATCGCAACCCGCACCCTCGCAGTCGTATTTGAGACTCCGCACGATCCACACCGCCCGAGCCACTACCGCTCGCGCCGCGAACGAGCTGAATGCCTGGACCGCTGCTGCTGATTACCGAACGCCAAACCACCTCAGTACGTCAGCGCACGCCCTGTAGCTCTTGCGTCGTCCTACCTTCTGGCAAGACGGGAGAGCGAATCAACGCCGCCCATAACGCTCACCACCGAAGGGCTGATCGGCTGCGCGGTATCGGCACGTCCGCTCGCGGGCGCTGCCGTCTCGACCCACTCGGGAATCGCGAGCCGGAACGCTCAGCATCGCGCTGCACGTCCGGCGAAGCGTTCGGCCCGATCGCTCGGTATCGCTTGGTGTTGCCGTGGTTGAGCGGTGGGTGGCCGAGGCAAGTCAATCCAGTTGGAGAACGAGTCGCAACGCTTCATTGAGTGCTGCGAGTTCGTCGTGGGTCAGCCGTCCCACGAACTCTCCAAGTCGCTCAGGTGTAACGGCTGAGGTCTGTTCGATCAAGACTTGGGTGTCCTCGTCGCCGATGGTGACTGTTGGTCGAAAGATCCGCGGCGGTGACGATGTCGACGTCGGGGCCACGAGCACGGTCGACAGCATCAGGTCATCGGATTGGACGATGACGGCGTAGCGCGCTCCTTGTTGCTCATGTCCGCGCACCGACCGAGGAGAGCGAAGTCGGTGGACGTCACCACGCACGCAGTTCGTCCATTTCTGCGAGAACGCGGCGGCTTTCCGCACGATCGTCGTCGTTGTTCATCAGCTCGAGGGACTCGGCGCGCATCTGCTCGCGACGGCGGAACCGTACGGCGTCGACGAGTGCCTGACG
>JANOTN010000327.1:0-13701 GCA_031416375.1 Ilumatobacteraceae bacterium | reverse complement strand
TTGCGTTGCGGCCGAATCAGGAGGAAGTACATCGCCACCGGAATCAGCAGAAGTATCAGCAACTGGCCGATTCCGCCTCCGCCGCTTGAGTCACCTTGGGCCAAAATTGAGGGAGCATGCATAGCGGCGGGCAGCCTACCGAGGTGATCCCCAGATCGTGAGCACCTGGCGACGAAGCGAATCAAATGATCCATCGATGATCGCAGCCCGGATTCGGTCCATCAGATTGATCGTCCAGGCGATGTTGTGGAGGCTGACGAGACGAGACGCGGTCGGCTCACCGACCTGGAACAGGTGCCGGATATATCCTCGCGAGTGTCGCAGGCACACGTCGCAGGAACACGTTGCGTCGAGGGGTTCGTCGCTATGGATGTACTTTGCACCCTTGATGTGCAACTTGCCCTCGTTGGTGAATGCCGTTCCATGACGGCCGATTCTGGTCTGCATCACGCAGTCGAACTGGTCGACACCGAGGTTGACCGCTTCGATCAATGACGCCGGGTCGCCGACACCCATCAGGTATCGGGGGCGATCTGCCGGTAGATGTTCGATCGCCGCCGCCAACGCGGGCAGCATCTCGCCTCGGGTCTCCCCCACGGACAGCCCTCCGATTCCGTATCCGTCGAAGTCCAGCTCCACCGTTCGCTGAGCGCTTTCGGCCCGCATCGACGCGCTGACACCGCCCTGGACAATTCCGAACAACGCCTGATCGGGTCGATCGTGAGTCTGTCGAGCTCGTGCCGCCCATGCCGACGTGCGTTCCAAAGCGAGTCGAACCACCTCTGGCGTGCTGGGCAGCGGCGGGCACACGTCGAGCACCATCTGAATGTCGGCACCCAGTAGTTGCTGGGTGGCGACCGCCGATTCCGGTGTGAACCGGTGCTCCGAACCGTCGTACGTGCTCTTGAAGGTGACACCATGATCGTCGACTCTCGGTGCCAACGAAAAGATCTGGAACCCTCCGGAATCGGTCAGCGTGAGACCTTTCCATCCAGAAAACTTGCCGAGCCCGCCCAGTTCGGCCACAGTCTCGGCGCCAGGTCGCAACATCAGGTGATACGTGTTGCCGAGCACGATTTGCGCACCGAGCTGTTCATAGTCGGCGGCGCTCAGGTACTTGATCGCCCCACGGGTCCCGACCGGCATGAACAGCGGGGTCGTGTAACTCCCGCTGACCGTTCTGGCGATGCCGGCGCGAGCGGCACCGTGGGTAGCGACGGCCTCAAACTCAACAGGATGCACGACGAGCGAGGCTACCGATGGTCAGCTGGCATGACGATCGAGCAGCATCGCGTCTCCGAAGGACAAGAAGCGGTAGTCCCTGCGGAGTGCTTCGGCGTAGAGCTCGCGCCAGCGGTCGCCGACGAATGCGTCGATCATCATCAGCAGGGTCGTTCGCGGCAGGTGGAAGTTGGTTATCAACAGATCGACAAGTTTCCAGTCGTACCCGCGGTGGATGAAGATGTCGGTGCGACCTTCCAGTTCGTTTCGGGTGGCGGCGGACTCAAGAGCCCGAACTGATGTCGTGCCGACGGCGATCACACGCGCCGCCGCCCGGCACTGCTCGAGTGTCTCGGCGGGAACTCGGTACCGCTCGGTGTGCATCCGATGCTGCAACGGGTCGTCGGTGCTGATCGGCCGAAACGTGTCGAGCCCGATAACCAACTCGACCTTGGCCTGTTTGACGTCCAGTGCCGCCAGTTCGGCGAGCAACTCCTGGGTGAAGTGGAGACCGGCGGTTGGTGCGGCCGCGCTTCCCGGCTGGCGGGCATACACAGTTTGATACCGGTCCGGATCTTGTAGGCGCTGCGTGATGTAGGGCGGCAACGGCATCACGCCGTGCTGATCGAGTAGCTCAAGGGAGTCGACCGAACCGATCAAGCTGACCGTAAACGTGTCACCGGCCGCCGTTCGACCGCCAATCTCGACGACCGGAGTTCCATCCGGCGCAAACAGCACCTCACCCGATTTGAGCTTTCGAGCGGGCCGCACCAGCGCCTCCCACACCCGTCGTTCCCCATCGAGCGGTTCCAACATCAGTACTTCAGCGGCCCCGCCAGTTGACCTTTGCAACGCCAGCCGGGCCGGAATCACCTTGGTCTCGTTCACCACGAGCAAATCGCCAGGCTTGAGAATCTTGACGAGGTCACGCACGTGAAAGTGGTCAGGACCGGAGGTGCCCCCGTCGACGAGTAAGCGAGCCGAATCGCGTGGCTCGATCGGCGTTTGCGCAATCCGCCCCGGAGGCAATGCGTAGTCGAAGTCGGACAGCAACACGATTCGACAGGCTAAGTGTTACAGATGGTGTCAGGCACCATATGTAACACCACGCCGACTGCTCAACCGTCGAACAGGCCTCGTTGGGTGCCACCGCGGTTCTTCGGGACCGACAATCCGATGTGTATGTAGGCGCTTGGCATCGCCACACGACCGCGCGGTGTTCGGGCGATCATGCCCTGTTGAATCAGGAACGGCTCGTAGACGTCTTCCACGGTCTCGGGTTGTTCGCCGACGCTGATCGCCAGCGTCGATAGCCCGACCGGGCCTCCGTTGAACTGCTCGCACAATGCCCCGAGCAATGCTCGGTCGATCTTGTCGAGACCGAGATCGTCAACACCGAACAGTGCCAGCCCATCGCGAGCGATGTCAGCAGTGATCGCACCGTCAGCACGCACCTCGGCGAAGTCGCGCACCCGGCGAAGCAGGCGGTTGGCGATACGCGGTGTGCCGCGTGAACGCCGAGCGATCTCCCATGCACCGTCGATATCAATACCGACGTCGAGGATTCCGGCGGCGCGGACCACGATCGCCTGCAGTTCGTCGGCGTCGTAGTAGTCGAGTCGGGCAACCAGTCCAAACCTGTCACGCAGTGGACCGGTAATCATGCCGGTACGAGTCGTTGCGCCGACCAGCGTGAAGGGTGGAATCGTCAGGCGAATACTGGACGCCGCCGGTCCCTTGCCAACAACGATGTCGAGCTGAAAGTCCTCCATTGCCGGATACAGGATCTCCTCGACTGCCCGCGACAATCGGTGGATCTCGTCGATGAAGAGAACATCACCTTCTTGCAGTTTCGTCAGGATTGCGGCCAGGTCGCCTGCCCGTTCCAGTGCTGGCCCGGATGTGATGTGCAGATGAACACCCATCTCGGTTGCGACGATCCCCGCGAGCGTCGTTTTGCCAAGCCCGGGAGGACCTGCGAACAGCAGGTGGTCGACCGGCTGGCCGCGTCGTCGGGCGGCTTCCAGCACGATCGTCAGATGCTCTTTGAGCTCACGCTGGCCGACAAACTCAGCCAGCGCACGAGGTCGCAGACCAGCCTCGACGACTTCCTCAATGTCGGACCCGACCCCAGGATCCAAAAATTCGTCACGCACGTCGCGCTCCTAGCATCGACAGCGCATCGCGCAGTAGTGACCCGGCATCGCCAGTCGATGGCAACTCACGAAGCGCGTCGCGGATCTCGGTATCGGCATACCCCAATCCTGACAGTGCTTCGCGGACATCTGACACCACCGAGCCACCACCCACAGGACCGACACCATCGAGAATTGGCACGCTTAGGCGTGACTTCAGTTCGATCAGCAAACGCTCTGCGGTCTTTTTGCCAACGCCAGGCACCAGCGTGAGGGCTCCAACGTCGCCGCGGGCGACGATGTCGACCAATGCGGTCGGCGGGTGCGTGGCAATGATCGCCATCGCCAGCGCCGGGCCGACACCATGGGTCGCAATCAGCGTTTGGAACGTGATCCGTTCGTCGCGATTCATGAATCCGAACAGCTGCTGACTGTCTTCGCGGATGTGATGGTGCGTATACAGGAACGCGGGCGTTGAGGGCTCCAGTTCAGCAAGTGCCCGCTGGGTGACGTGCACGATGTAGCCAATACCAGACACCTCGATCAAGACGGAACCGGTGAGGTCACGTTCCAAAACGGTACCGCGCAGAGACCCGATCATCGTCGACCTCCGGCACCCACCGCTGAGGCGATCCGCGATCGCATCGGTGCCATCGCCAGGTGACACAACCCGATCGCGGCAGCATCGGCAGCATCGGCAGGCTTTGGCAGTTGGCTCAGTTTGAGCCTGGCCTGGACCATCTTCTGGACCTGCTCTTTACTAGCCGCTCCATATCCGGCTACGGCGTCCTTGACCTGGTTTGGCGTGTACTGGACGACCTCGCACCCGGCGCTGGCGGCCTCGCACAGCGCCAACCCGCTTGCCTGTCCGACGCTCATCGCCGTGCGCACGTTGACCTGGAAGAACACCGTCTCGACGGCGACCACGTCCGGTCGGAACTCTTGCAACAGCGCCACAATCTCGGCACGTAGGGCGGCCAGCCGGTTCGGTAACGGATCCGTCGGCGGTGTTCGGATCACACCGAGCGACACCGCAACAGCGGCTCCCGGTCCGCGCCCGTCAAGCACCGCGTACCCACAACGCGTCAATCCGGGGTCGATCCCCAACACGCGCATCGACCCCGGAAGTCGTTCAACAGCGAACATAGGTTCGACTCTAGCCGGACGATCCGACCAGAACGAGGATCAGTCGGCGTCGCTGGACTCGTGCCACAGGTTGAGGGCACCGTCGATGGCGAACTCGTCGATCGCCGTCAGTTCGTCGGAACTGAACGTCGTGTTGTCGAGCGCTCCGATGCAGTCGGCGATTTGCGACCACCGGCTCGCCCCGATCAACGCCGTCGTGACACGTGGGTCACGCAGAACCCATGAGATCGCCATCTGCGCCAGTGTCTGACCACGCTCGGAAGCAATCGCGTTCAGCCCTTGTATTCGCGTGATGTTGGCGTCGTTGACGAAATGCGGTTGGAACGAACCTCCCTCGGCCGCACGCGAATCACTCGGGATTCCATTCAGATATTTGGTGGACAGCAGACCTTGGGCCAAGGGCGAGAACGGAATGCACCCAATCCCTTCGTCGCCCAGAACGTCGAGCAGCCCGTTCTCGATCCAACGATTGAACATCGAATACGACGGCTGGTGGATGACGCACGGGGTGCCGAGCGAGCGCAGGATGGCGGCCGCTTCTCTGGTCTTATCAGGACCGTATGACGAAATTCCGACATACAGCGCCCGACCCGACCGGACGGCGGAATCAAGCGCCCCCATCGTCTCCTCGAGCGGAGTATCTGGGTCGAATCGATGCGAGTAGAAGATGTCAACGTAGTCGAGGCCCATCCGGGCCAGTGACTGATCAAGGCTCGCCAGCATGTACTTGCGGCTCCCGAACTCCCCGTAGGGGCCGTCCCACATCTGGTATCCGGCTTTTGTCGAGATGATCAGTTCGTCGCGGTGTGGCTTGAGGTCACCGGCCATGATTTCGCCGAAGTTGATCTCGGCCGAGCCGGCCGGTGGTCCGTAGTTGTTGGCAAGATCGATGTGAGTGATGCCTGCATCAAACGAGTTGAGCAGCATCTCGCGCATCGTGTCGGTCAACGAGGGTCCGCCGAAGTTGTGCCACAGCCCGACAGACAACCTCGGCAACTGCAGTCCGCTCCGCCCGCTCCGGGCGTACGTCATCGAGTTATATCGGTTGTCGGCTGCTTGGTAGTTCATGTACGGATGGCTTCCAGTTCGTCGATCAGTTCGCGTACTGGACGGTATGTGAGACCCGCGATTGCGCGGTGGGCGTACCTGATGATCCCCTGGCGATCGATGATGAAGACGCTGCGGCGCGGGAATCCGATCGGGCCGACTGTCCCGTAGGCAGCGGCAACCACTTTGTCGGTGTCGGCCAACAACGGAAACTCGAATCCGTGCTTCGACGAGAACCGCTCTTTGCTCGCAACGTCTTGGGCCGAGATGCCGACAACCTGCGCGTCGAGCTCTCCGAACTGTTCGAGACCGTCGTTGTAGGCGTTGAGCTGCTTCGTACACACCGGTGTGTCGTCACCGGGATAGAAGACGAGCACGATCGGCTTACCCAGAAAATCGGATAGTGACATCGTGCGACCGCCCGTACCTGGCAGCGAGAAATCAGGTGCTCGATCTCCGACTCCAACACTCATCCGGCGGCTGCTTCCATGACTTCATCGGAGATGTCGAAGTTCGAGTACACGTCTTGCACGTCGTCGTTGTCTTCGATCGCCTCCATGATCCGGAGGACCTTCTTGGCGTCCTCGACACTGGTCAACGGTACGAGATTCTCTGACACCATCGGTGTGTCGGCCGACAACACGTCATAGCCGGCGGCCACCAAGACGTCCTTGATCTCGAACGTGGCACTCGGGTCGCACATCACGCACCAGGCTCCATCGTCGTCGGATACATCGTCGGCGCCCGCCTCGAGGGCTGCAAGCATCAGAGCGTCCTCGTTCACCATCTGCCCTGAACGACGCGCGTCAATCATGATCACACCACGCCGATGGAACTGCCAACCGACGGCTCCCGGCTCGGCCATCGACCCGCCCATTTTGGAAAAGATCGTGCGGACCTCAGCGCCGGTTCGGTTTCGGTTGTCAGTCAACACATCAATCAGCAGCGCCACACCGCCAGGGGCGTATCCCTCGTACGTGATTGCGGTATATGTTCCCCCACCGGCGTCGCCAGTGCCACGCTTGATCGCACGATCGATGGCGTCATTGGTCATCTGCCCGGACTTGGCCTTTTGGACCGCTGTGCGCAACGTCGGGTTGGTGTCGACATCTCCCCCACCTTTTGCGGCGACCTCAATTTGGCGAGCCAGCTTGGCAAACAGCTTGCCGCGAGCCTTGTCGGCAGCGCCCTTCTTGTGCTTGATAGTTGCCCATTTTGAGTGACCGGACATCAGATTGTCTCCGTGTTACAGGTGGTGAGTGAAGCTATTAACGAACTGCTCATGTAGGCGGTGATCGTTCGAGAGTTCTGGGTGGAACGAGGCAACCGTAACGCTTTTCTGTTGCAGCAAGACAGGTGTGCCCTCGTGTTCGGCGAGCACAGTGACGCCTGGCCCGATGCTGGTGACCTTCGGTGCTCGGATGAAGACCCCATGGAAAGGTGCCGCATCTGTGCCAAGCAACGGGACAATCAGGTCGGCTTCGAAGCTGTCAACTTGGCGGCCGTAACCGTTGCGCTTGACGGCTATATCGATCGCACCAAACGACCGTTGATCGGGACGTCCGTCGAGGACTTGCGTGGCGAGCAGGATCATCCCGGCGCACGTTCCGAACACCGGCATCCCGTCATCAATCCGAGAAGCGATCAGGTCGAAGAGACCGCTGCTGAGCAGCAACTTCGACATCGTCGTGGACTCACCGCCGGGCATGATGAGCGCACCAATGCCATCGAAATCGTGGGGAGTTCGGACTTGCCGCGAGATCGCCCCAAGTTCAGCAAGTCGTTGCTGATGGGCTTCAAACGCTCCCTGAAGAGCGAGTACTCCAACTATCAATGGCTTCAAGGCGACCCCCTGGGGGCTCCGGACTTGGCATGCGACCGTCACCAACCTCGTTCGGCGAACCGCTCGTTGATTTCGTCCATCCCGATGCCGGTCATCGGGGCCCCAAGGCCACGACTGACCTTCGCCAGGATCGACGCGTCGCGGAAGTGCGTCGTCGCCTCGACGATCGCCGCGGCGCGGCGTGCTGGCTCGTCACTCTTGAAGATTCCCGAGCCAACGAACACTGCTTCTGCGCCGAGTTGCATGGCGAGGGCGGCGTCGGCCGGGGTTGCTAGACCACCAGCGCAGAAGATCGGGACGGGGAACTTTCCCGTCTCGGCAATTTCCTGGATCAGTGGGAGTGGTGCCTGCAGCCTCTTGGCCCACTCGAACAGCTCGGCCGAGTCGGCCTGGCCGACCTTGCGGATGTCGCCAAGAATCGAGCGGAGGTGACGAACGGCCTCTACGACGTTACCGGTCCCAGCTTCGCCTTTCGAGCGGATCAGGCAGGCACCCTCGCTGACCCGACGGAGCGCCTCGCCGAGGTTGGTTGCGCCGCACACGAACGGGACGGTAAAGGCGTACTTGTCGATGTGATGTGCCTCATCGGCGGGTGTCAACACTTCTGACTCATCGACGAAGTCAACGCCGAGCGCTTCAAGAATTTGGGCCTCGACGAAGTGGCCGATCCTGACCTTGGCCATCACCGGAATCGACACAGCAGCCTGAATCCCGACGATCATTTCCGGGTCTGACATTCGTGACACACCACCATCCCGACGAATATCAGCCGGGACGCGCTCAAGCGCCATCACGGCACATGCACCTGCGTCTTCAGCGATCTTTGCCTGCTCAGCGGTGACAACGTCCATGATGACGCCGCCCTTCAACATCTCCGCCAAGCCACGCTTAACCGGGAACGAACCAGTGATGGACACCTGCTCAGACATGTCACCATCGTAGCGACCGCTAACAGTGTCCCGGTGGGTCCGCCACCCGGATACGTCCGCCACCCGGATAGGCCGGCATCAGAATGCGCCCGCCGTCAGCAACTACGGGCAGACTGAACCGATGCGGTCGCCAGGGAGTCAGGGTACATATGCCTCGCTCGCCGTACCGGCGTATCGGACGCTGTTCACAGCGGCGGGAATCGCCTTTCTCTCGATCCAGGCCCAGGCCGTGGCACGCGGCTGGCTCGCCAACGAACTGACCGGCTCGAACGCCGGACTCGGTGGCGTGTTCATGGCGTTCGGTATCCCGATGCTGCTGGCGACACCGATGGGTGGGGTTGCCGCTGATCGCTATTCGAAGCGTCGAATCCTGATCGTAACCCAGACGATGTTGACGGTCGGGGCACTCTGGATTGGGCTCGGTGTGTCATTTGGATTCGTCGAGTACTGGATGTTGCTGGTCGTCTCGGTGATTCAAGGGACAGCGTTCGCCTTTCTCGCACCCGCACGGATGGCGATGACGAGCGAGGTTGTCGGACGTGAACTGTTGACGAACGCGATCGTGCTCAGTCAAATGAGTGGCAATGCTGCTCGCGTTGTTGGCCCGGCGATTGCCGGAGTCTTCATTGCCACCCCGTGGATCGGAACGGCAGGTGTCTACCACGTCGCGACGGCGTTGAGCGTCGTCTCGATCGTGGGACTACGTACGCTGCCCGAGGGCGTACCTCACGAGCCGACTGCCACGTCAGCGTGGTCAGACTTTGGAGACAGCCTTCGTTATGTCACCCGACATCGCCAGGTCGGGCTGCTGCTGCTGGTTTCATTCTTCGTGGTGATGATTGGTTTCCCGTATCTGGCTTTCATCCCGCGGTACTCGACCAACGTGCTCGGAGTCGGTGCGACCGGTTACGGCGTATTGTCGGCGGTGTCCGCAGTCGGTGCTGTGCTCGCCTCGATGTATGTGGCTGGGCGCGCCAAGGGTCTGATCGCGTGGCGGATTCAAACGATCTCTGGGGTGACCTTCGGGGTCTCGTTGGGCCTGATGGCTTACGCCCCGAGCTACGGGCTGGCGTTGATCGCCGTGTTTGTTGTCGGTGCCGCGTCATCGGCGTTCCAGGCGATGAACAACTCGCTGATGTTGTCGCTGACCGAGTTGGAGTATCACGGTCGCGTCCAGAGCCTGATGATGTTGTCGTGGGGCGGTTTCGGGATGGCAGCACTCCCACTCGGAACACTCGCTGATTCGATCGGGTTGCGCGACACGATCGCCATCACCGGTGCATTCGTGGTCGCGTCGATGGCTTGGTATGTGCTCGCCAGCGGCAGGGCGCGTCGCCAAGTCGGTGACGCTATCGCACTCGCCTAACCTGCCAGACGGTCTACGACCAGTCGATGTCACTTGCGTACAGCGACCAACTCTCAACGATCACACCGTCGACCACTCGCTGGATTTGGAGCCACTGGACCGTTCGTTTCTCACCCGTATCGAGATTGACGCCACGCATCGAGAGCCGACTCCACACCTTGTCGCCGTCGACCACACGATCTTGCGCAATCACCTCGGGCTTGTGGAGCGCCCGTTGATACTGACGCAGGTCATCTTTGATCTGGTTGCGAGTACGTGTCGTCGTCCCGGTCGGCCCGTGTCGCACAATCGGTTCGGCGATCAACTCGTCGACCGCGCTGAGGTCGGCGTTCGTCCACGCCCTCGTTTCCCACTGTTCAACAACCTCGAGCGGACTCATGTCCGAAGTCTGTCAGACGGCGAAGGCGCGGCCCAACAGCGTCACAACCACGACGTCAGCGCCTACGATTGTTTGTATGGGCCGGGCTGTCAGCGCGCCGAAACGCAACACGCTGCGGTACTGGTATGCGGGAATGGCAATCGATCTGATCCACATGCCACTCGTGATTGCCCTCGTGATTGGCGGGGCTGTTTGGTTCTCTGGCCCGGTTTACCTCGCGATTGTCACCATCGTGGTTGTCCTGCAGGTCGCCCTGCTTGGTTGTCCGTGTATGGCGCTGACCGGTTGGTTGAAACGCAAGCACGACCCCAACTTTCAGGGTCAATGGTCGCTCACAGTCTGGCTCTACCACCGCCACGGACGGGCCGTCGGAATTGCGGTGTTCCTGTTCTTCCTGTGGGCCGCCCTCGCCGTGCGGACCTTGCTCTGGTAGTTCGGACCGACTAGACTTAGTTCAATGAGTCAAGTTGTTAACATCCACGAGGCGAAGACGAACCTGTCGCGGCTGCTCGCCGAGGTCAGTAACGGGGCTGAGGTGGTGATCGCCAATCGCGGCGTCCCGATCGCCCGTCTCGTGGCCTACCACGTTCGGTCTCGACCTGCGTGGGGTTCGCTGGCTAGTGATCAGCCGATGCCGGACGACGCCTTCGCCCCGATGTCTCACGATCAACTCCTGGCATGGGGCCTTGTATGAATGTCCTTCTCGACACTTCGACCTTGCTGTGGGCGTTGCAAACACCCGCCCGACTGTCCCGCAAAGCCAGAGAGGTGCTCGACGACCCGCGAGCGACGCTGCATGTGTCATCGGCATCGGCGTGGGAAGTCGCCACAAAGCATCGAATCGGCAAGCTTCCCGGTGTCGGCCATATTGTCGACCGCTGGGATCAGGTGTTAGACGACTACGCCATCGAGTCGGTCGCCATCAACGCGTCACATGCTGTCCGAGCGGGCTTGTACCTGGCCGACCATGGCGACCCCTTTGATCGCATGATTGCCGCTCATGCAGAACTGTGCTCGATGACACTCATCTCAAGCGATGAGGCCTTTGACCTGTTTCCCGTCACTCGGGTGTGGTGACAGAATGTTCCGGTTGGCGGGACGGTGTTCCCGTCTGTGGGACGCGTGAGCGATACTCAGAGGATGCGAACTGCCGCCATTGTGGGGTCGGGCAACATTGGCACCGACCTGCTCTACAAGTTACTCAAGTCAGAGCACATCGAACCGCGTTACATGGTAGGTGTCGACCCCAATAGCGAAGGTCTCGCTCGGGCACGTGACCACGGGTTGGAAGTTAGCCACGAGGGTGTCAACTGGCTGTTCTCGCGGTCGGAACTCCCCGACCTGGTGTTCGAAGCGACGAGTGCTTACATCCATCGGGCCAACGCGCCACGCTACGCGGAGTACGGAATTCGGGCGATCGACCTCACGCCTGCCGCAATCGGCCCGTATGTGGTGCCGCCGGTAAATCTGGCGGAACACGTCGATCTGATGAACGTCAACATGGTCACCTGCGGCGGCCAAGCAACAATTCCGATGGTGTACGCCGTCAGCCGTGTGGTTACGGTGCCCTACGCAGAGATCGTCGCCACCGTTGCATCAAAGTCGGCCGGGCCCGGCACCCGAGCAAACATCGATGAGTTCACCCGG
Organism: Ilumatobacteraceae bacterium; assembly: GCA_031416375.1. Taxonomy (GTDB): domain Bacteria; phylum Actinomycetota; class Acidimicrobiia; order Acidimicrobiales; family Ilumatobacteraceae; genus Ilumatobacter. The sequence goes on along the minus strand of JANOTN010000327.1, from coordinate 1,988 downwards.
TCGACGACCCAGGCAATCGAGGTCTGCGGCGGTGTTCAAAAAGGCAAGGCAATCATCGTGCTGAACCCGGCAGAACCGCCGCTGATGATGCGCGACACGATTTTCTGTCAGATCCCAGACGACGCCGACCACAACGCAATCGACACGTCGATCGGCGACGTCGTGAGCTACGTGCAGAGTTATGTGCCTGGCTACCGGCTGACCGTCGACCCGCAATTCTCGGTCACTCCAGATGGCAGCCATCGGGTGGCAATCTTCGTCGAGGTCGAAGGTGCCGGTGACTTCTTTCCGCCGTACGCCGGCAACCTCGACATCATGACCGCCGCCGCCACACAGGTCGGCAACGTGATCGCACAACGTATGGATTCAACCGTACCTGAGACGACAACTGAGACGACAACTGTGACCGCGGGAGCATCGTGATGGCGTACTCATCGAGTCTCGATATCCGGATGACCGACTCGGCATTGCGAGACGGTTCACACGCCAAAGGCCATCAATTCACAGTCGACCACGTGCGATCGATCGTCGGCGCACTCGACGCTGCTGGCATGCCCGTGATCGAGGTCACGCATGGCGACGGCCTCGGCGGCTCGTCGTACAACTACGGCCGGTCGCTCACCGACGAGCGGGTGTTGATGCGCATCGCCGTTGAAACGGCGACACAGGCCAAGATCGCAGCGCTGATGGTCCCCGGCATCGGAACAATGGATGACATGAGGGCGTGCCGTGACAGCGGCGTCTCGATCATCCGGATCGCGACCCATTGCACCGAAGCCGACATCTCGATCCAACATTTCGGTCTCGCCCGGGAGTTGGGATTCGAGACCGTCGGATTCTTGATGATGGCGCACAAGGTGACGCCGGAGAAGCTCGCTGAGCAGGCCAGGATCATGGTCGATGCCGGTTGCCAGTGCCCCTACGTCGTCGACTCCGCAGGGGCATTAATCATGGACGACGTCACCCACAGAGTGCAGGCAATGATTGCCGAGGTCGGCACCGACGCTCAGGTCGGGTTCCACGGTCACGACAATCTCGGAATCGCCGTCGCCAACTCCGTACTCGCCGTTCGGGCAGGAGCGGTGCAGATCGACGGTTCCACGCGAGGGTTCGGCGCCGGCGCCGGCAACACGCGCAACGAGGTCTTGGCAGCCGTGTGCGAACGGTTGGGAATCACGACGGGTATCGATGTGCTGGCGTTGATCGACGCCGCCGAAGATGTCGTTCGCCCAGTGATGGACAGCGAGTGCATTCTTGACCGAATGGCGCTCGTGATGGGATACGCCGGCGTGTACTCGAGTTTCCTGCGTCACGCCTATCGTGCCGCCGAGCAGTACAACGTGCGCGGCGCCGACATCTTGATGCGCTGCGGCGAGCACCAACTCGTGGGCGGGCAAGAGGATCAGATCATTTCGATCGCCGCCGAACTCGCCGCTGAGCAAGCAGCCGGAGCACTGCAGCCGGTCGGCGGCGAATGACCGAGTACGCGGTTGTCGCCGGCGCGACTGGCGCACTTGGCTCAGCGATCGTTCGTAGTCTACGCGCAGAGGGCCTACGGGTCCACGCTGTCGCTCGATCTCGGGCGTCGGCGAGGGATCGGCTGAAGGTCCCAGATGCCATTCCTCCGGGTTGACCGCGCCGGGCCTGTTGACCCGACGATGAAGAACGAACTGTTACGCCGTACCGACGAGCTGCTTGCCGAGATCATCGGTTCGCGATCGAGCGCACGGCGGCGTCGTCGGCTCGTTGACCGCCGCGGCAAGATGATGGAGTGAAGAATTTGGCAGGCAAGACGGCGTTCGTGACCGGCGGGGCGAGCGGCATCGGTTTAGGTATGACGCGGGCATTTTTGGCCGAGGGCATGAATGTGGTCGTCGTCGACATCAACGAGGCCAGCCTGGCCGACGTCGGTGCCGAGTTCGAGACCAATCCGAGTGTCGCCACCGTGCGGGCGGACGTCACCGATCGGGTGTCGATGAACCGTGCCG
>JANOTN010000326.1:0-1853 GCA_031416375.1 Ilumatobacteraceae bacterium | reverse complement strand
TTGGCCGCTGGTATTTCCGGTGTTTGTCACCGTGATCGTTTGCGGTGCTGTAGGGATTCCGATCGCCACCTGTCCGAAGTCGATCGGGTCCGGTGCTGCGTCCAAAAACAGATTCTTCGGAATTGTCGTGGTCGTGGTCGTGGTCGGGCGCGGCGTCCCGCTACCCGGTGGCAGCGTGGTGGTTGTCGTGGTGACGGCAGGGGGGATCGTCGGACCAGTGGTCGACCTGCCAATCAGGGTGCCGGTCGCCGAGATCGGGTCGTAACCGGCCTCAGCGACTACCAGAGTTCCGTTGACCGTCGTCGCAGCAGCCGGAGCGGCGAACCTGATGTTGACCGTGCAAGACCCACCCGGCGGGAGCGTCATGCCGATCACACATGAGCCACCCGGCTGGACCGTGAACTGCCCGGGTGTTGGAACGAGCGAGTCAATCGAGTTCGTCGTCCGCCCCGTATTGCGGACCGTCGTGGTCAGCGTCACGGACGTGCTGACCGTGATCGTTCCGAAGTCGAGAGCATCAACCGACATGCCCGGGTCGCGTCGGCGCGTAAACGCATGCATCCGACCCTGGAGACCCTGTTTGCTACCTACCAGCACGTCGCCGATATCCGATCGCCACGCAATCCAGCGCCCGTTACCCGACAACGACGGTTCGTAATGACCCCCGCCGATCTCACCGGCCGCACCGACGCTGACCGTCTCGGTTTGGAACCCGCCGCCGAGACCCGGTGAGCTACCGAACGCCACATTGATCCGGTCAGGCGGACACTGGAAGATCAGATCGTTGATCACGCACGGCGTCGGCGCCGATACGTACGCACCGTACGCAACTTGTGTCGCGTCACGGCTGATCGATGTGTAGAAAGCCGATCCAGCCGGATCGCTGATCCGCACGAATGCGGAACTCGCCCGGTCGCGAACGTACACCCAGGGTCCACGCGAGGTTTCTCCGCCGACGCGTGGCCGGTCTGCGGCGAATGCCACGTACCGGCCATCGCCGGACACGCTGGGATACGCCGACGAACCGTTCATCGACCCATCGGCTGTGCTGACGACGGTGGCCTGCCCCGCGGCGACGTCCCATGCGGCCACGAACGTGTCGCGGTTGTCGGTCCCGAGCACGGACGGTGCGGGACTCACCGGGCGTCTGAAACCGATCACGAAGTTCTCGCGTATGGCGACGACGATGATGTTGCCGTCGTCCGAGATATCGATGCCACGGTCTGCCTCGGTGTCGAAGCCTGGTAAACCAGCGGTTGGCATCTGCACCAAATCGAACATGGCCGTGTCGATCCGATACACCGTGTTGGGGGAGCCTCCGATCTGGAGCGCTGCGAATCTGCCGTCGAACGACAATGCCGCCTGGGCCATCGGGAAGGTTTGCACCTGAAGCGTGAACAGCACCCGCGTGTTCGCCGGCTGACACCGGTCGATCAGGCCTACCACTGTCTGCTGACCGTTGCCGTCATCGGTCCACAGCGCGACGCAATTGTTGCCGCTGACGGTGATGCTCCTGCCGAAGATATTGCCGTCGGGCCCTGGTTGGTCCAGCTGCACGAACGAGACCCTGTTCAACTCCTGGTCGAAAACACCGACTGTCTCGCCGCGACCTGAGATCACGGGCTGATTACCCTCGGTGAACTGTGGGGTCACCTCGAACGGAGTGATCGCGATGACGGGCCCGAGGGCGTTCGAGTCACCTCCGGCGATCGCGACGAGTAAGCCGAGCACGGCGGCTGCCAACAGGGTCGCCGCGGGGCGACGAGAGCGTGACATCAGCCGCCCTCAGCCGGGGTTTCCGTGATCGTCGTCGTAAATCCGGAAAACGAGACGGCCGCTGCACATGGGTCACC
>JANOTN010000325.1:0-20854 GCA_031416375.1 Ilumatobacteraceae bacterium | reverse complement strand
CCGAGTTACGCAATGAGCTCTACCGCCGGATCGGCGATGCAGTCTCACAGTGGTCTGTGACACCGCTGTCCGCCGGTGTGTACGGCTCGACGGCTCGCGGACAGGCAACCGCGTCGAGCGATGTGGACCTGTTGCTCGTACGACCGGCCGGCATCGCCATCGATGACCCTGACTGGGCGCGCCAGGTAGCCGACCTATCTGACGCGGTAACTGACTGGTCGGGAAACCAATCCGATGTACTCGAATACGACCTCGCCGAACTGTGCCGCCTACGCGATGAGGGCGATCCGTCACTCGTCTCACTCGAGCGCGACAGCGTCGTTCTCTAAGTATCGGGTGTTGTTGCCCAAGGACGATCGGTGATGGCGAAGCGCGTGGTAATCGGGGTGTCGAATGGTGTGCCGTTGTCTGATGCCGATATCGAGGCGTTCGCCGATGAGGCCGAACGTGGGTATGACGTGAAGGCGTTGCGTCGCCGTGGCGGCCGGCCGTTGTTGGGTTCGGCGCCGGCCGAGGTGGTGCCGGTGCGGATCGATCCGGAGTTGAAGGCGGCGATCGACGCCCGCGCTGCCGCCGATGAGACTTCGACCAGCGAGGTTATTCGTGAGGCGTTGCGCAGGTATTTGGAGGTCGCCTGACCACGATCGTTCGTGCTCGGTGCCGAACCAATCGCCAGGCCCGTGCCGGTGCGACGCGCTTCAACCCGGCTGGTAGCGGTTACCTCAACAACCGCTACCACGACCCCCAACTCGGTGTCTTCATCTCCGTCGACCCCCTCGTGCAAGCGACGGGTGAGCCGTACATCTACGCCGCGGGCAACCCCACCACCTTCAGCGACCCCACCGGGCTTGACCCGGATACGAACGCTCAGATTCGAGATCGGGCGAAGTCGAATGGGTACTGCACGTACTCTGCCGCTGCGTCGGGGGGCAACGTGTGCGGGCCGACGAACAGTCGTTACTACGGCAGCATGGGCAGTTCGGGTCGTGGGAGCGGGCTGGATGCCTACGCGGTTGGTTCGTTACAGGATCGCGTGGCGCGAGCGTTGCAGGCGGCATTTGCTCCTCGTACCGAGTCGGCGCCGCCGAATGCGAGTCTCGGTCCTGATGCTCGTCCGTACGAGTATCAAGTGTCTGGGCCTGGCTATGCCGACAGTGAGGGCTTGCGGTCGCTGGCCGATCTGTTCGGGGCGTCTGGTCTCGCTCGAATTCTGGACTACATCTCGGCTCCGTCAGCGGTGAACCAGTCGTGGCCGGAGGAGATCGACAAGCTGGCCGGGGGGAAGGGCCTGGATTGGTCGGGGGGCGTATCAGGTTGATGCGTGTGGTTCGAGCGCTGCGGGTGCGACGATCCTCTGCGTCGCAGCGCAGCGACTTCCGAGCGGGGATACGGGCGCTGATGCGGTCACCTACGGGCATTTCATCTTCTACGACATCAATGACAGTGGCGCCATTGTCGGTGCTGATGGGAGGTACTCGCTGGATCCCGGCTTGCTGGCCCATGAGATGGTGCACGTCGCGCAGTGGGAACAGAACGGAGACGCGTTCGTGGAGCGCTACCTCCTGAACCCAGGCGCCTGGGAGGCTGAGGCTTACCTGGTGGGGCCGTGACCGTCGTTTGCCGACACCGCCTGACGTCGGTGGTGACCATGGCAGCGCTCGTCGTAACGGCTGGGGCGTGTGGTCTTCGCGAATGGGGCACGTCGGCTACCGCGGTCGTGGTGTCGAATACGTGTGGAGATCCGCTCATCATCCGGTTGACGGGCGAGAAGTGGGATCGCTCGGCCGAGGATCAGCGCAAGGGTGAACTCCATGTAGCGGGCGGTGTGGTCAAGGAGGTTGCGGTCAATCCTCCCGACAAGGAAGAGGGCCTCGTGCTTCGGATCAGTCCACCAGCGGGTGAGCCGCTGTTTGTTGTGGCGGTCGAACGAGATCGCGATCTGGAGTTGAGCATCGGAGCGGAGGCCTGCGTGTTCGCTCTCGGCGCAGGTGATGGGACATGCGATCCGGTGATCGAGGGTGACGAGGAGCTCGCCATCGTTTGCCGCTGAGCGACGCCATCGTGTAGGCCCTGCTGTCCCGTTGCCGTCAGGTCCCGGCTCTGTCACGGAGGCGTTGGCTGTGTGGTTTCGGGGTTGTCCTCGGCGACTCGGCATCTTGAGCCAGGCGTGGTTGTCGATGGGACTGATTCGGGTTGCGATCCAGATGGCCCGAACCTGGCAGATGATCCGTGACTCGGTGAACAACTCGACCAAGCGGACGCGACGATCAAACAGCTTCGCCGTGAACGCGACCAGGCCCGCCGAGAGCTCGAACGCGAACAGCACTGTTGGGGCTGGATCGAGTCGCGTAACACCGAACTGGTCGCCGAACGCGACGGCTACGAAGCCGAACTCGCCGAGCTTCACGACCGCCTCCGCCACCTCGAAACAGCATCTCGCGACGCCTGCCACCCCGCCCCAGCCGGCACCGCAGTCGTTGTTGTCGCGTGCGCAACGGCGACGGCTGGAACGCGAGCAGCAGCGCCACCGGAAGGCATAGGCTTTGGTCATGTCGATCACGATCGAGCAACTCGCCACCCGGCTCGCAACCGAAGCGGCACGCCGCGGGATCACGATCGAGGAGCTGCTCGACGAGTTGGACTCGAAGCTCGACAGCGCACCGCGACGCAATCTCGGTTTCGTCAGTCTCGGCGCATCGGTGTCGGGGCGTGACAGCACCGATATCGACGCCATGCTCGCCGAGGGGTTCGGGCGACCAGCAGCGTGTTGATCATCGATACCGGTGTGTTGCTCGCTGCCGCCGATGACAGCGACCGTCACCATCAGGCATGCGCCGATCTCATCGAAACAGATCCCGGGCCGCTGATCACGACAGCGCTGGTGGTCGCCGAGACCGGCTACCTGATCGAACGACAACTCGGACCGCTCGCCGAAGCCGGTCTCTACCGGTCGATCGCCGCTGGCGATCTGCTAGTCGAAGCACTCACCGCCAGCGACTACCAACGTGTCGCTGAACTCATCGAACGTTACGCCGATCTCGGTCTCGGGGGCACCGACGCCAGCCAGATCGCTGTCGCCGAGAGGCTCGGGATCACCCGCATCGCGACCATTGATCAACGCCACTTCCGCGTCGTGCAACCCGCCCACTGCCCAGCATTCGAACTCGTCCCCTAACCAGGCGACACGAGCGAGCGAGCCGAGGTGTCACCGGCCGCGTCGGCGGGTCTGCGAAGCTGAGGACCGTGATCGCGACCGTTGCCGAGCCCGGAAACACGCGTTCGCGCGTTTTGGGTCGAATCGGGCCGTTCGGCGATGTGCGCGGCAGGCGGTTCGAGCACGTTGTCGCAGGTTACGCACCCCGGCGTGTACGACCGAAGTCTGGAATCTGCGGTCGGGTGGCGTGTTCCTCAACAACCGCTACCACGACCCACAACTCGGCGTCTTCATCTCCGTCGACCCCCTCGTCGCACAGACCGGCGAGCCCTACCTATATGGCTCCGCCAACCCCACCACGCTGAGCGACCCGAGTGGGCTGGAGGCCGGGTGTGGACCGACGGCATCGTCGGGTTCGTGTGCGAAGGCTCACGGTGATGTTGAGTCGATCCTGACGTTTAAGCAGGCGGTGAGCCACACCGCCAACGAAATTGTGACGAATACTGGCAACCAGACGGTTCAGGACGTGGGCGATGTTCGCGATCCGTCCCTTGCTCGACTTGTGATGTGGATTCTGACCGCTGGCGGCGGCGCTGGAGCCGACGGGGTCCAGGCGGGGGACCAACCGCTGAACAGCGTGGTTGGTGACAACTCGGCCGCGGATGATTTCGCGACGGGGCTTGGCTACGAGGTCGATGTAGGCGCAGTCGACGAGACCGAGATCTCGCTCTATCTGATCTTCGCCGCAAACATCGAGGAGTTCTACGTCGTCTCGTTGGAGTCCAGGGATCCGGCAATCCGATGTGTGTCGGGAGCATGCGTTGGCGCGGGTTAGATGGCTGGTGGTAGTCGGCGGGCTGCTCGCGAGCATGTCGGCGTGCGGTGAGGCTGCGGGCTCCTCGTCGAAGTGCGGTGCAGCCGTGTCGCCGCAGACATTTGTCGAAGAGATCGGGAGGAATGGTGCGGCCGTTGGCCTCACGGTTCGGCCGATTCGCAGTGTCGAGACAACGAATGGAGGGTGCGCGAGCTTCGCCGCAGACGTGTTGAATGTCGCGTTGGACCAGTTCGCAGTGTCGTTGTACGTCACCTCAGTGGGCGGCGCCGACGAAATGGTGCAGCTGCTTGATGCCGAGGTCGACGCGTGGGAAGAGATCACGGACGATCCCATTCGGGATGGTCGAGCTCGACAGGTCGAGCAGTCGATCCGAGACATCGATGGTCTTGAGGGCGCTACTGTCGAGGGCCGTTGCAGCCAGATCGATGCAACCTGCCGCTACTGGATCGGCGTTGACGATTGGCTGTTCGATGTTCAGTTGCTCTACGACGGCGTGCTCGACAGTTACGACGCGAGCACCGCCGATGGTGATGGGTTCGTGACCGCCGTCGCCGGGTTGTTCGGTGATCAACTCAAGTGACCAAGGTAGGACGGTCGTTGCCCAGCACCACGTTCGTCTACCTCAACAACCGCTACCACGACCCCATCACAGAGTTGGCCGTTAGGAGCGCGGACTTCCTCACGAGGATGATGACCACGTGCTCAGCACCATCAATACCGGGGACCGCGCATCGGCGCACCGAGTCGATTTCGCCCTGGATTCGCACCGTCCACTCGTCAGCACCAAGCTCCTCAAGCAGTGCCGCCACACGAGCACGAGCCGTTTCAACGTCGTCGATACATTCATCAAACAAGGCGGGCACCTTCGATGAGACGAGTGCATCGAGTTGGTCGCTTGGACGTGGCGCATCGCGCATCGCGAAACCAAGGTCGCTGCACGTGCTGGCGGTGCCAGGCATCACCGCCGTGATCAGCGGAACATGGCGTCGTACAACTCCTTCCGTTCGACTTTCTCGTTGGCAGGTACCACCCCGACCATCATTGCAGCCAGTGTCCGCTCAAAAGGGCGGATTACAGGCGATTACGAGAAAGTCGAACGAGATGCACGACAGCGTCCGACGCTCGCAAACAGCGGCACCCGCTGGAATTCCGTGACGGCCTGAACAAACGTGTTCGTCCTCGTGAACGGTGCGGTGACGTGGAAGTACTACGTCACGAATACAGGCAACGTGCCGCTGACGAACGTGACGGTGGTCGACAACAACGGTACGGCCTCCATCACGACTGACGACTTCACGGTCTGCACCATCACTGCACTGGCGGTGGGAGCGTCGCAAACGTGTTCCTACACCGGCACGAACACCACGCCGGCTGGCACCTGGTACGGCAACATCGGCACGGCCTCCGGCTCGTTCACCGACGGCGCCGGTCACAGCCGAACGACGACTGACACCGACAGCAGCGGTTACTACAGCGGGTTGCCGGGTGCGGTGACCAACTCGTCGCTCTGCGGCTTCGGGCCGAACTTCCGGCTCGTCTTCACCCCGGACAGCCGCTACTACACGTCGGCATACCCGGCGTACAAGCTGTCCGACAGCAATCCGGGCCAGTTCTTCTACAACGTCTTCTATACGAACACCGGCGGCACGAACACGATCAAAATGGACATCCCGTACCCGTTCGTGACCCAGGGTGCGATGCCGGTGCACGTGTACAGCGGGCTGACCGTCGTCCAAGCCTGGCGCGCCGACCAACACCGGCACGCCGTCCCCCGACAACCTTTCCAACTGTTTCGTCCCGACGAACACTCTGGCGGCCTACGGGAACACGATCACACTGGCCAGCTACACCGACACCAACGGCGACGGCAAGGTCGGCTTCGGTGACGTGGTCCAGGTGAGCGTGCCCGCTACGGCCGGCTTCCAGTACGTCAACATCCACCTCGACTACGGGCTGGAGAAGACTGATGGTTGGGTCAAGCAGGGCGGCAATGCCCAAACAGACCAGGTGAAGTACCCAGGCCGCGTGGACATCAGGGACCTGACTGCACACACCTTCAAGGCGTATGCAAACTCGGTTCTGATCGCTGGCAGCACCGACACCGTCTACAACCAGAACAACTTCAAACAGGTCCGCGGCTTCGGGGGCTGGTCCGAACGTGGAACAGCGCACTGAGCGTCTACCAGCCGCTCATCGGAGCACAGGTTCGGCTCTACAAGGGCACCACGCTGACGACTGCCAACCTGCTGCAAACGATGACCGCCGATGCCGACGGCTGGTACCTGTCGACCTACGTCCACAGTGGCAAAGCTGCGACCTACACGCTGGCATATTCATCTGGAACCACCGTGAAGACGATTGCGGTGACGGCGGGAGGCAGCCTCAAATTCGGCGAGGGGAACTTCATGCTCTCAGGCCCGACCCCCACGCCGTAAGGTTCGATCGGCAGCCGCGACCAGGTGGCCAGCGTCGCCAACGGCGGTGTTGTTGTGTTCAACAGTTTGCTGCTGCCTGGCACCTACCAGTTGTGCGAGGTCATTCCGGAGGGCTATGTGCCCAGCTGCATCTGGGGCGCCTACGGCGTCCAGTGGTGGAAGCCCGGCTATGCGCCCGGTCAAGGTGGGCTGGATCCGATCATCTCGGTCTGCGTGAACTTCACGGTACTTACGAGCGGAAGTATCAACTTCCAGGTCGACTACCCGACGAACATTGCCAACGAGCGGACTCAGGTGGTCCCGGCTGGCGGCAGCATCATGATCAACAACGTGGTTGGCCAGATGCAACGCACGATCGGCTACTGAAAGAACCACGCCGCATCGAAGGAGAGCGGTGGCAGCCAGTCGCCAGTCCTCGATCAGATGCTCTGCAAGGCCACTCTGGCTGGACAGACGATCATGATTGGCAAGCTGGCCCTGACCGGATGCAACCCGTCGGTAAACGACGCCGGAATCTCGTCGACGAACGCGGTAAGGCTGCTCAACAAGTCCACGATCGGCACGAACAAGAAGATGGCCAACAATCCGCTCTTCAACTTTGCGGCCCAGCTCGTTGCGTATCGCCTGAACCAGCCGTTCGGCGGGTGGCCCGACAGCGTTGCGGCCGCAGCTGCCGACTACGGCCAGACCATGCTTGTGCAGCTCAACTTCAACGGCACTGCCACGCACGGCACACCCACAGCAGCGGCCACTGCAGACCTGAACTACTTGGCCAAGGTCCTCGACGCCTACAACAACAACACGATGATTGCGGGTGCGAGCCCCGTACTCCCGTACCCGGGGGTCTACAAGTAGTCACTGAGTCCCGCGGGTGGGAATGGCACTCTTCCCGGGGGCAGCAAGGCGCGGTCGCAGTACGAGTGGGCTGCCCGACACATCAGTCCTTACGTCGCGGGCTGGTTGTTGGTTGATGTGGGTGCGTTCATGACGTCCTTGTGGTAGCGAAGCAGTCGCAGGGCGTTGGCGACGACGACGAGGGTGGAGCCTTCGTGGAACACGACCGCAGGGCCGATGCCGACGAACCCGACGATGGTGGCGGGGATCAGGAAGGCGACCATGCCAAGGCTGAGATACAGGTTCTGGCGGATGATCCGACTCGCTTTGCGGCTGAGCCCGATGACGATCGGCAGCTTGCCGAGGTCGTCTCCCATCAGTGCGACGTCGGCAGTTTCGAGAGCAACGTCGGACCCCGCAGCGCCCATCGCGATGCCGACGGTGGCGTGGGCGAGGGCGGGGGCGTCGTTGACGCCGTCGCCGATCATGGCGACTTTGCCTTCCTCGTTGCGGAGTCGTTCGATCGCGGCGACCTTGTCTTCGGGCATCAGATCGCCCCACGCCTCGGTCAACCCGACCTCTCGGGCTATCGACTCGGCCACGAGTTGATGGTCACCAGAGAGCATGATCGCCCGTCGGATCCCGACGGCTTGGAGCGCGGCCACGGCAGCGCTCGCCGCTGGCCGTGGGGTGTCCATCAAACCGATCGCACCAAGGAATCGATCGGCTTGCTTGACGATCATGATCGTGCGGCCCGAGGCCTGAAGTTCCTCGACGGTCGCCATCACCGACGGGTCGACCCCGCCGTTGTCCTCGAACAGGGCGGCATTGCCGATCAGTACTTCGGCGCCGCCGACGGTCGCTCGCACTCCGCGCCCGGTGATCGCAGTGACTCCGCTGGCATCCGGCAGAATGCGGCCGACGAGCCGTACATTTCCGTCGCGCACGATGGCGGCGGCGAGCGGATGATCGCTGCGGGACTCGACCGCGACGGCGACCGCGAGCAGGTCGAGTTCGTCGACACCGTCGGCCGGGGCGACGTCGGTGAGACGAGGTTTGCCTTCGGTCAGGGTGCCGGTCTTGTCGAACGCAACGGCGCGTAGCGTGCCAAGGTTCTCGAGCGGTCCACCACCCTTCACGAGCACCCCGAGCTGCCCGGCCCGAGCCACGGCGGCGAGCACGGCGCTCGGGGTGGCGATCGCCAACGCGCACGGACTGGCCGCGACCAGTACAGCCATCGCCCGATAGAACGACTCCGACCACGACGACCCGAACAGCGGTCCGGCGAACAGCACCACGATGACGAGCCCGATCACGGAGGGCACGAAGATTCGTTCGAAGCGGTCGGTGAATCGTTGTGTCGGTGACGCCTGGGTCTCGGCCTCGCGGACCATCGCGGCCAACTTGGCCAGGGTCGTGTCGGCCGACAGGCGGGTGACCTGCAGGTCGAGCTGGCCGACGCCGTTGATCGTGCCGGAGAACACCCGAGACGCTGCTGGCACCGCTTCGGGTTGAGCGGCCGCAGATAACGCGTCGATCACAGGGATCTTGTCGACAGGGATGCTCTCGCCAGTCAACGGTGCCTGGTTGACACTGCTCGCACCGGCGACAACGAATCCGTCTGCCGGAATCCGTTCGTTCGGTTTCACGACGACGATGTCGCCTATTCGCAGTTGCTCGACTGGCACTTCGCGTTCGCCGTTGCTGTCGCTCACGATGGCGGTGGCTGGGGCGAGTTCGGCGAGCGCTTCGATGGCCCGGCGGGCACGTCCCATCGCGTATCCCTCGAGCGCGTGACCGACGCTGAACAGGGCCAGCAGCAGTGCGCCCTCTTCCCACTTGCCCAGTGCTGCCGCTCCGGCGGCGGCGACCAGCATCAAGAAGTCGATCTCAAAGCGACGGTTGCGGATGCTTTCGATTGCCTCGCGCGACGTGAAATAGCCACCGAAGAATCCGGCGGCGATGAACAAACCGGTCAGGACACTCTCGCTAACCCCGGTCGCCAACTCGAGGACGAAGCCCGTCAGCCAGAACACAGCAGACGCAATCGCGAAGATCAGCTCGCTGCGTTCCCCGAAGGGGCCGCCATGAACGTGCTCGTCCGCCCCGTGCTCATCGCCTTCGTGGTCGTCGTCTCCCGGAATACCGACACCGTGTTGACCAAGCACATCCCGTAGTCGCTGCTCGTCGAGCCTGGCCCGGTCGAACTCGACGCGTACCAAACCGGGCATGACTTCAGCCTCGACGACGCCGTCGAGTCGGCGAAGCGCTTCGGCGACGGTCCGTGCCTTACGGATGTGGTTGATCCCCGTGATCGTCCAAAGAACGTGGCGGAACTGCTCGGTCAACGACGCGCCCGCCGCCTCGGCAAGGCCCCGGATACGCGCCACGTTCGTCGTCCCCGGGTCGTAGTGCAGACACAAACGGGCCGGCGCGCCGCCCGCCGCATCGACGACGTGAACCTGGTCCAAGCCTGGCGCGCCGACCAGGGTGGCGGTCAGCCGCTGCACGCACTGATCACGACCATCAAGGGCATCGGGTAACAACAGAGGCAGATCGAGAACCAACTGCTCGCTCACTGGTGCACCGCGGCGTGACGCACATGCTCAACGCTCACGTCGAGTAGGAGTCGCACGTGGGCGTCGTCGAGGCTGTAGAACACCTGCCGCCCCGAACGCCGATGACGCACGATCCCGGCCGTCCGCAGGAGCCGCAACGAATGCGACACCGATGACTCGGCCATGTCAACCACGGACGCCAGATCGCAGACGCATAGCTCGCCGGCCTCGAGTAACGCACACAGCATCTGTACCCGGCCAGGGTCACCCAACAGCCGAAACAGATCTGCCGCCTGCGCCGCGTCGTCGCGGCTGAGCAGGCGGGCTCGGGTGGCCTCGACCCGATCCACGTCGATGACCCGCACCGAACAGATGTGTGGACCGGCGGGTGGGTCAGCAGCGGGTAGCGCGACCGCGATCAAGTTCTGCATATCTGCAACACTCTACAGATGACGAAATGGCCGACGACGCCATGATCATGCGATGCTCGCCGACCGGGTCGTCGAAATCGGAGCTGGCACCGGGTACTGTCGTCGTGTTTGTTGCGGTCTGCGTCGTGGTCGCCGTTGATGCCGGTACGGGGTCGGGTCTTCCCGCGTGGAAGGCAACCCTCGTGCTCACCGGCGCAATCTGACCAACAAGGACCCCTCACAATGTTCAACACCACGCCACCAGCCACTCCACCAGCCACGCAACACATCGATCCCACCGCCACACCACCGGACGATGTCTTGGGCCGTCGGCGCGGCCGCGTGATGCTCTTCGCCGTCGCAGCCGCCGCCGTAACGATCGACGCCGCGTCGAAGGCGTGGGCGTCGTCATCGCTGCCTGGCGATCCGATGTCGCTGGGGCCGCTCACCTTACGACTAGTCCACAACCGCGGGGTGGCGTTCGGTGTCGGCGCGTTCCTACCCTCTGGCGCGCTCATCGCGGTAACTGCGGTGGTCGCGGTCGTGATCGTGGTTGCCGCGTGGCGCGGCCGACTCGATCCGCCGGTCGCAGCCGGATTAATCGTTGGCGGTGCGGTCGCCAACATCTCTGATCGGCTCACCGCCGGCAGCGTTGTCGACTTCATCGATATTGGTCGATGGCCCGTGTTCAACCTCGCCGACGTCACCCTACTCACCGGTATCGGGCTACTCGTATTTGCTAACCGGGGCCGACCAGGCGCAGCCCCGCCTGGCATAGGTGATGATCCCGACGCCGAGGCGCCGCTACCGAGTGGCACCCCACACAAGGGCTGACCGGGTGAGCGACGTCGACCGGCGCGCAGCGGTGGTTTGCGGACCGGCCTAAAGAATCAGCGCGGCATGGCGCGCGACGCCGGTGCTTCGGGTGCGTTCTCCAACGACGGACGACACGCCCTCTCGACGAGTGGGTACGGGTTGACTGGGCGTTCGCCGGCGTGCGACTCGAAGTGGAGATGGTCACCGCGTGCGTTGCCGCTGCTGCCGACGTAACCGATCACTTCGCCAGCGACGACTGCACGGCTCGACCCTTCCCAGCGGTCGAGGTGCGCATAGTAGAATCGCTCGCCGGTCGCCGACACCAACCAGATTGCGTTTCCACCAAGATTGCTGCGTTTGAACTCCGCATCGCCGTCGCGCACAGCGACGACCGGCGTCCCGCGCTCGGCGACCATGTCGACGCCCTCGTGATGGCGGCCCCCGGATCGAGCATCGCCCCAGTCGTCGACGAACTCATTGCTGCCGTCGACTGGACATGCGGCGAGCGTTACGACGTTGGTCGGTTGTGGCGTGTCGCTGACGTGGGCTCTCGCCGCACCCGTTGGAATCACGACCAGGATGGCCCCGATCAGCGATGCGAGCGCGCGACGACGGCGATGCGAAGGTGAAGGCATCCGATGAGGTTACGGAATGATTACGAATATGACGAAAACATGACAAATATCACAACCCGCTTGCTGCGGGGAACCGCCGCCCGTTGAACGCGTCAGTCGGTCGGGCGGCCCGTTCAGCACCGGATTCAGACACGGGTGAGACCTCCCAGAGCGGTACGGCCTAGCTGGCTGTCGCCGCCGCTTGCCGCGCTGATCGCTTTGACACTGCGGCGGGCACGCAGCGCGTTGGCGATGACGACGATCTCGGCACCTTCGTGGATCGCGACAACGGCACCCAAACCGAGCAGTCCGGTCGCCGCGATCGGGATCAGAACGGCGATGATGAGGCCCGACAGGGCGAGGTTTTGGATCATGATTGTGCGGGTCCGCCGGGCATGACTGATGAGGTCGGGGAGATGAGCGAGGTCGTCGCCCATGATGGCGATGTCTGCGGCCTCGATCGCTACGTCGGTCCCGGCCGCCCCCATCGCGATACCGACATCTGCGCTGGCCAGAGCAGGTGCATCGTTGATCCCGTCACCGACCATTGCAACCGGCCCATGGTCGCGGAGCCGTTCGATCGCGGCCAGCTTGTCGTCTGGGAGAAGTTCTGCGCGTAGGTCTTCGATACCGGCGGCCAAGCCAATCGCTGTTGCGGTGCGGCGTTGGTCGCCGGTGAGCATGGCGACGTGCAGCCGATCGCGTTGGCGGAGGGTGTGGATCACCGCCGGTGCTTCGGGCCGTAGCTCGTCGCGAACGGCGATCGCGCCGATCGTGGTGCCGTCGCGTTCGACGAGCACGACCGTCGCACCGTCAGACTGGAGCCGTTCCACGGCGCTTGCAATCAGTCCGGCTTGGATGAAGCCTGGCTTGCCGACCCGGACCGGATGGTTGTCGACGAGCCCGGTGATGCCGTGACCGACGAGAGTGTCGACGTCGCGTACTTGTGACGTCGACGCGGGGGCGGCCGTGACGATCGCGGTCGCAAGCGGGTGATCGCTGAGCAGTTCGAGGGCAGCTGCGGCCATCAGGACTTGATCCGCTGTGTTACCGGCTACGGGGACTACCTCGACGACGGAAGGTTTGTTGCGGGTGAGGGTGCCGGTCTTGTCGAAGGCGACTACCCGAACGCGTGCAAGCGCTTCGATCGCGGCACCGCCCTTGATCACGAAGCCAGCCCGCGTGGCGGCGCCGACGGAGGCGAACACGGTGACCGGCACGGAAATCGCGAACGCACACGGCGAGGCGGCGACGAGCACGACGAGTGCACGTTGGGCCCACAACTCGGCGTCGCCGAACAAGGTGCCCAGGACGGCGATTGCGGCGGCGATGATCATGATCGCTGGGACCAACGGCCTGGCGATACGGTCGGCCAGTCGCTGAGCCCTGCCCTTGCGGTCGCGCGCCTCTTCGACTGTGTGCACGATCCGCGCCAGGGTGCTGTCGGCTGTGTCGGTGACGGCTTCGATCTCCAAAACACCTGTGAGATTGATGCTGCCTGCGATCACCCGATCGCCGGCAGCAATCTCGACGGGGATTGACTCGCCGGTGACCGCGGACACATCGAGTTCGGACTGTCCGACGAGTACGACGCCGTCGGTAGGCATCCGAGCTCCGGCGCGGAGGACGACGATGTCACCGACGGACAAATCCTCGGTGGAGATCTCCGTAAGTACGCCCTGTCGACGAACCGTCGTCGTCTCAGGGACGAGCGAGAGGACAGCGCGCAGGCCACGGCGTGCACGATTGACGGCCCAATCCTCGAGCGCTTCGGAGACCGAGAACAAGAAACACAATGCAGCTGCCTCGCCGAGCTGACCCAACAGCAGCGCGCCGACCGCTGCGATAGTCATCAACAGCCCAACCCCGAGGCGCCCGCGTCGCAACGCGACGAGTGACGACGGCACGAACGTGGCCCCGCCGACGATGACGGTCACGATGAACGCCACCGATGCCATGTCGGATCGGTCGGCAAGTTCGGCTGCGATGCCGATCAACCAGAACAGCGCCGCAACACCGGCTGCGATCGTGCGCCATTCCGCGACGAGGCCGACGAAGCGCGATCCGGGCTCGGAGGTGCGCTGCGGCTCCGGCCGAGGTGGACAGCATGCGTCGGCCATCAGGGTCGGATCCTGCCCAACCGGCTCACCAGGTCATCTCCCCGCAGTCATGGCCGTGATCGTGACCCATCAGCGATTTCCCTGACCTCGCGGCGCGCGCCGCCCCTGTCATCTGTGGGGCTGCATAGGCGGGGAGGGGGCTAAGTCGTCGGTTCACGGAGTGTCGGTGACCGTCGTGACCTGCCCCGCCGGTCGCGTCGGTGCCGAAGCTTCGTCGCTGAGCACGATCGACACGATCACGATCACGACCGCAGTAACGATCAATGCGAGCGCCGTCCAGCTCAACACCTGCCGAGCGCGATCGCCCGGACGTCGACTCCGATCGGCCGGGACAGCGACACGGTCGCCGGATTCCGCTGTGACATCGCCCGGCGACGCGTGTTCGCCCCGCCTCGCTCTCGACGGTTCGGGTGGGGTTGAATCGCGGGTCACGGTACTCGGGCAAGGGTCATGGGGTCGAGGCTCTCTCGCTTCTGATGTCGTTCATCGACGCCGGCGGCAGATCGCCAGATCTGAGACTACGCCGTTGCACACGACTTCGTGATCGTCTCAAAGATCGGACTACGGTCGGTATGACCAGCCTTTCAGTTTGACAGTTTCAGTTGGGTGAGAAGGTTGGCGGTCTCGAGGGCAGCGAGGGCGGCCTCTGTTCCTTTGTTGCCGGCTTTGGTTCCGGCGCGTTCGATCGCTTGTTCAATGGTGTCGGTGGTGAGAACCCCGAACGTGACGGGGATCCCGGTTTCGAGGGCGACTCGTTGGATGCCGGCGGCGCATTGTCCTGCGACGTGTTCGAAATGTGCGGTGGAGCCCCGGATGACGGCACCCAGGCAGACCACGGCGACGTAGTTACCTGAACGGGCCAGTTGTCGCGCTATGACCGGGAGTTCCCAGGCGCCCGGGACCCAGACGACGTCGATGTCGTCGGCGGCGACGCCGTGGCGGGTGAGCCCGTCGACGGCTCCGTGGAGCAGCCGATCGACGATCAGGTCGTTGAATCGGCTGCACGTGATGGCGTACCGCCCGACTGTTGCGGTCAGGTTGCCTTCAAATGTGGTCATCAGTGGTCTCCGGTGGTCTGTTGGTGGTCGGAGTCGGTGGGCATCAAGTGGCCCATCCGGTCTCGTTTGGTGTTCAGGTAGTGCTGGTTGTCGTCGTGGGCATCGATCACGATCGGGACCTGTTCGGTAATCTCGAGACCCCAACCTTGCAGCCCGGCGTGCTTGGTCGGATTGTTTGTCATCAGGCGCATGCTGGTGACGCCGAGGTCGACCAGAATCTGGGCACCGATCCCGTATTCGCGACTGTCGACGGGCAGGCCGAGTTCGATGTTCGCATCGACGGTGTCGAAGCCCCGCGCTTGCAGTTCGTAGGCGCGAATTTTGTGGCCGAGACCGATCCCGCGACCTTCGTGACCACACAGATACACGACGGCACCGCAGCCCTCGGCGGCGATGCGTCGCATTGCTTCGTGCAGCTGTGGACCACAGTCGCATTTGCGGCTGGCGAAAACGTCGCCGGTGAGACATTCGCTGTGGACGCGCACGAGAACATTCGATTCACCGGCGACATCTCCGTAGGTCAGGGCCAGATGGGTGACTCCGTCGATGACCGATTCGAACGCGAGGCAGCGGAACGTTCCCCATTCTGTCGGGAGCTGGGTTTCGGCGACTCGGGTGACGAGCTTTTCGTTGAGCCGCCGATACCGGATCAGGTCGACGATGGAGATGAATGGCAGGTTGTGTTGTTTGGCGAACAGGGACAGTTCCGGCGTGCGCGCCATCGCCCCGTCATCGAGCACCACCTCACACAGCACGCCTGCCGGCGCTCGGTCGGCGAGTCGGGCAAGATCGACGGCGGCTTCGGTGTGGCCTGCGCGCTTCAGCACTCCTCCCGGTCTTGCCCGCAACGGGAAGACATGACCGGGTCGATTGAACTCGCTTGCCCGTCTCGCCGGATCTGCGAGGGCCCTGATCGTCGCCGCTCGATCCGCTGCGGAGATCCCGGTGGTCGTTCCTTCCCTCAGATCGACCGAGCATGTGAAGGCGGTCCCATGGCTTTCGGTGTTCTGAGTCGCGGCCACCATCGGCGGGAGCTGCAGCTCGTCGCATCGCTCCCCTGTCAGCGCGACGCAGATCAGCCCGGAGGTGTGCCGAACGAAAAAGGCGACCGCCTCGGCATCGGTGGAGTCGGCGGCCATGATCAAGTCGCCCTCGTTCTCACGGTCTTCGTCGTCGGCCACCACAACGACCCCGCCCGCAGCGATCACGGCAATCGCCGCATCGACGGAATCGAACATCTGGCCGGTCATGACCTGAACGCCAGGAGACGTTCGACGTACTTGGCGAGCACGTCAACTTCGATGTTGACCAGTGCGCCCACGTCCTTGTGGCCGAGCGATGTCACCGCCAGGGTGTGCGGGATGATCGCGGCGGTGAATCCATCCTCCACCAACTCGACGACAGTGAGGCTGATCCCATCCACGGTGATCGAACCCTTTTCGACGACATAACGTCGAAGTCGTTCAGGAATTCGAACCCGAAGGTCGGGAGCCCGCTGCACGATCTCACCGACACCGTCGACATGACCTTGGACGAGGTGGCCGCCGAGGCGATCCTCGAGACGGACCGGCCGTTCCAAGTTGACGAGTTCGCCCACTTCGATGCTGCCGAGGCATGTGCGGGCCAACGTCTCCGGACTTACCTGCGCTTCCCACCAACCCGGGCCGCACCCCACGAGCGTGAGGCAACAGCCATTGACCGCGATGGATGCACCGAGCCTTGCATCTGCCAGCACCACGTCGGCTTCGATGCGGAGCACGTCTTCGCAGAGGTCGGCCATTCGTCCTTGCTCTTCAATTATGCCAGCGAACATGTACGGCTTTCTTGGTCGAGATGATGATGGGAGAACACTCCTGGGATTGATCGATCATGTGGGATCCAACTCGATGCGCAGATCCGAGCCGAGTTTCGTGATGGAGCGGAACCGGCCGCGCCAGATCGAACCGATCGTTGTGGCGGCCGGGCCGAGGAACATTGGCGCAGAGTCGCTACCTCCCGCGAGCGAAGGCGCTAGATAGATCACGTACCGGTTCACCAGACCCGCATGGTGGATCTGGTGGGCGACGGTCGCCCCACCCTCCACGAGGACTTGCACGACCCCGCGGCGGCCGAGGTCGTCGAGCACGTCACCGAGGTCACCCGACAACTCCAGACAGGGTCGAACCCGAGCGTCTGCGGGGGCGCGACCAAGCACGACACGAAGGGGATCGCGACCATCGGCGTCGCGCACCGTCAAGGCGGGGTCGTCGGCTCGAACCGTGCCCGCTCCGACCACGATCGCGTCGCTTTCGCCGCGGAGCCGATGGGCATCAGCGCGCGCCTCTGCGCCGGTGATCCAACGACTGGTTCCGTCCGCTGCCGCGGTTCGGCCGTCCAGGGTGGCGGCCAGCTTGAGAATGACAAATGGACGTCCGGTCGAACGGTGAACGAGGTACGGCTCAAGCTGTGCTGTGATCGTTGCGGATGCTTCTCCGACCGATACCTCCAAGCCTGCCGCACGTAACGCGGTGATTCCGCGTCCGGCAACTCGCTGGTCTGGATCTTTCACGCCGACGACGACGCGACGGATGCCAGCCGCGACGATTGCGTCGGTGCACGGCGGTGTTCGTCCGTGGTGAACGCACGGCTCCAACGTCACCGTCATCGTCGCCCCCAGCGCGCGTTGACCAGCGAGGGCCAAAGCAACGATCTCGGCGTGAGGTCCACCCGCCGGGCTGGTCGCACCATCGAAGATCGAGCCGTCCATAGTTGTGACGACAGCACCGACCCAGGGGTTCGGTGAGGTCGTGCCGCGCACGGATGCAGCATTCGCCATCGCTCTTCGCATTGTTGATACGTCGTCCACCTGGTTCCTTTCCGGGGGACGCAACGAGAACAGCCACGCCAAGGGCGCGCCCATCAACGCTGCGACCCTTGCTCTCATCCGGACTGTTACCGTCGGCCCTGGAGTTCCACCAGATCGGCGCACGACCAACGGTCGAGCGTTCGCGGACTGTCACCGCCGGTTGGGATTTACACCTCACCCCGCAAGGGGACGCACTAGTTCTGTTTTGGCACTGACCATACACTGCGCCACGTCGTCGATCCAAGCCACCCGGGTTGGCACGTGTTTGTGCCCGCTGGGTGACGATCTGTCAGCCGTGCCGCTCAGTCGCTATACCGCGAATCGCGCCCGGGCCGAAGGTGACGGCGCATGTCTGGCACCAGAAGCCCTGCTCGAGTTCGGTGCCACAGGGGGCGTGGACCAACATTGTCGACGGCGGTTCCGTGGCCAGATGCTCCTCACCCCACCGGACGAGTGCGACGATCGCCGGTGACAACGCAGTGCCGGCGGAAGTCAGTTTGTACTCGGATCGCGGTGGATGCGCTTGATACAACTCTTTGGTCATGAGCCCCGCACCGACGAGCTTGCGGAGTCGGGCGGTGAGGATCGGGCGGGCGATTCCGAGATCGGCACAGAAGTCGTCGAAGCGACGGATACCGCGAAACGCCGCACGCAACACGAGAATCGTCCACCGATCCCCGACCAGAGCAAGAGTTCGCTCGATCGTGCCGTTCTCGCGCGTCCGATCACCGCGGCCAGCGGTTGCGGCCGGCGTTTCGACCAAGGCTGATTGGCGGTCCGTGCCATGCATGGGACGACGAGGGGTCATGGACACAGTCTCTCGCGTTACTCCCACGGAGGTGAACACTGTAAGTATTGATACAGAACTCACTGTGCTATGGTCAACGAAATGCTCGCACCCTGGACCGATGATGTACTGCTTGCCACTCCGCTCGCCGAGTTGATGGCGAGGGCCAGAAGCGTGCGCGATGCGAGCTTCGGAACGCGGGTGACGTACTCGCCAAAGGTGTTCATCCCACTGACCCAACTCTGTCGGGACACGTGCGGCTACTGCACGTTCGCCCAGCCACCGGCACGTCTCGCAGCGCCGTACCTATCGCTCGATCACGTCCTCGCCATCGCCAAGTCCGGTGCCGCCGCCGGATGCCACGAAGCACTGTTCACCTTAGGAGAGCGACCCGAACTGCGCTACACCCAAGCCGCTGACTGGCTGACTGAACACGGTTACGCATCGACTGTCGACTATCTCGCCGCCGCCGCTCAAGCAGTGCTCGCCGAAACGGGCCTACTGCCGCACGCCAACGCCGGTGCGCTTCATGCGGACGAACTGGCCCTGTTGAGGCCGGTGTCGGCGAGTCAAGGGATGATGATCGAAACCCTCAACGGCGATCTTAACTGCCATCGGGGTGCGCCCGACAAGGAGCCGGCACGGCGCCTGGCGACCCTCGAAGCAGCCGGTCAATTGGCGATCCCGTTCACGACCGGGATTCTGGTCGGCATCGGGGAGAGCAGGCAAGATCGGCTCGACGCGCTGCGGGGTATCGCCGCCAGCCACGCCCGCTACGGCCACGTTCAGGAAGTCATCGTGCAGAACTTCCTGCCCAAACCCGTCTCAGGGATGCGTCATGCACCAGCGTGTCCGTCCGACGATCTGCTCTGGTCGATCGCAATCGCCCGGCTCGTCCTGCCGCCGGACGTGCACCTGCAGGCACCCCCGAACCTGACCGACGACTTCGGCATCCTGCTCTCGGCTGGGATCGACGACTGGGGCGGTGTCTCGCCGATCACAGCCGACCACGTCAACCCCGAACGGCCGTGGCCCGACCTCGACCGACTGCGCAACGTCAGCGGCGACGCCGGTCATGTGCTCGCACCACGACTCACGATCTACCCGGAATTCGCTCAAGAACCGATCCGCTGGCTCGACCCGGCGATGCGCTTTCCGGTACTCGATCGTGCCGACTCAGAACTCCTCGGACGCGACGACCCAGGTGCCCACTTCCCGGAAAAGGTCTCCGGCACCCGCGACACCGGCGACGGGGCCGAAGTCATTCTCGTCGGCCACCGTTCCACCGCCTGGTATTCGGGTGCATCGGAATCGCCACCGATATTGGTCCCCGCACCACCTCGGCCGATACGCGGACCGATCGCTGAAGTGCTCGCCGGACTCCAACACGGCCAGGAACCCGGCATCGCCGAAATCGTCACCCTGTTCGAAGCCCGCGGCCCAGAGGTCACCGCCGTCACCGCAGCAGCCGATGCATTACGCGCGGCGACTGTGGGCGAGACCGTGACATGGGTCCACAACCGCAACATCAACTACACCAACGTGTGCACGTTCAAATGCCGGTTCTGCGGGTTCTCCAAGGGGCCTCTCTCACTCAACCTTCGCGGGAACCCTTACCTGCTGACCCTTGACGACATCGCCACACGTGCCGCCGAAGGGCAAGCTCGCGGGGCGACCGAAGTGACACTCCAAGGTGGGATCCACCCTGACTTCGACGGTAATTATTACATCGACGTCTGCCGTGCGGTCGCCGAAGCGGCACCCGGGATCCACATCCACGGATTCACCGCGCTCGAAGTCACCGAAGGTGCCAAACGCCTCGGGGAACCACTGCACGACTACCTTCGCCGCCTCATCGACGTCGGCCTACGGTCGCTCCCAGGCACCGCCGCGGAAATCCTTGACGACGGCATCCGCACCATCCTGTGCCCCGACAAGATCTCCACCGAAGAATGGTTGTACGCCCACGAAACCGCCCACAGCGTCGGACTCGCATCGAACGTGACGATCATGTTCGGCTCCGTCGAACAACCCGTCCACTGGGCCCGCCACATGGTTGTGACACGCGACCTGCAAAAACGCACCGGCGGATTCACCGAGTTCGTACCACTTCCGTTCGTCCACATGGCATCCCCCATCTACCTGCAGCGAAAATCCCGCCGCGGCCCCACCTTCCGAGAGACGCTACTGATGCACGCCGTCGCCCGCCTGGTCTACCGCGGACACATCGACAACATCCAAGCATCCTGGGTCAAGATCGGCATCGACGGCGTACGCCAGCTACTACAAGCGGGCGTCAACGACCTCGGCGGCACGCTCATGAACGAAAACATCTCTCGCGCCGCCGGTGCCACCCATGGCCAAGGACTCGAACCTGAAGACTTCGCC
>JANOTN010000324.1:0-5341 GCA_031416375.1 Ilumatobacteraceae bacterium | reverse complement strand
CCAGGGTTGCGCCGAGCAGTCATTGACGATCACGTGCTGCCAATCCGCCATGGATTGTCGACGGACAGATTCGAGACATTCCAGGAGCGCATCGCGCGGCGGATCAAACACCGTCGTGAGCACCGAGAACCGTGGCATGGGGCGCGATTCAGCGAGTCGAAGATCGGAACCGGCGGCCAACGCGGCGCGCCGACCGCCTGCCAAAGAGGTACGCCCGTTGTACTGCGTCTTGGTCTTGCCGCGCCCGCGCCAACTGGGTATTCAACTCCGTGATCGTGCCTCGCAATGTGCCGAGTTCTGACTCGGTGCCCTTGGCCGCATCGCGGGCCGACAACACATCGAGTTGCAGTTTCTCGTAGCTCTCCTCGGACGGGCCGACCAGCGCTCGCAAGGCGGCGACCTCTGCACGAAGCGCTGCAATCTCGACATCCGGTTCCACACCGACGACGTTATCCCATGCTCAGCCGCTGCCCGCTAGCATCGCCCCGATGACCCGAGGTGAACCAGTTATCACCGTGTCCAACCTGTCGAAACGCTTCCGGCTCTTCCACGAACGAAACCAATCGCTCAAGCAGGCAGTACTGAAGGGGCGCCGGAGCCGTCATGAAGATTTCTGGGCGCTTCGAGACGTGAGCTTTGAAGTGATGCGCGGCGAAACGTTTGGCGTCGTCGGACACAACGGATCAGGCAAGTCGACCTTGTTGAAATGTCTGACCCGCATCCTGCAACCAGATGGTGGCAGCGTCGCTGTTACGGGTTCCATATCAGCGCTGCTCGAACTGGGTGCCGGGTTTCATCCCGAGCTGTCTGGACGCGAGAACGTCTTTCTCAACGCCGCAATCCTTGGTGTTCCGCGTCGGGAGATCGCGCAACGCTTCGACGACATCGTCGCGTTTTCCGGCCTAGAACAGTTCATCGATACACCGGTCAAGAACTACTCGTCGGGGATGTTCGTCAGATTGGGGTTCGCCGTTGCGATCAACGTTGACCCTGATGTGTTGATCATCGACGAGGTGCTCGCCGTTGGCGACGCTGAGTTTCAGGCCAAGTGTGGTGACAAGATCGCCGAGTTCCGCGATCGCGGCAAGACTATCGTTCTGGTCACGCACGGCATGTCGGATGTGGTGCGTATCTGCCAGCGCGCCGCCTGGCTGGACCACGGGACACTGCGCATGGTCGGTCACCCTGACGAGATTGTCGACGCATACATGGGGCAGGCACGCGAGGGGCGGTCGGTTGTCGAACAGGACGGTATGAGGTGGGGGACTGGCGAAGCAAAGATCGAGCATGTCGAGTTGCTCGATGAGCTCGGGAACCCTGTGAAGTTCGCCCGAACCGGTGAACCGCTTGCGCTGCAACTCACCGTGGAGGCGTCTCAACTCGTGATCAATCCGCATTTCACGATCAGCATTTTTGATCAGAACGGGGTGTTGGTCTCGTCTATAAGCACCGCCGGTCGAAATCATGAGATCGCTGAGGTTCGCGGATCTTCACAGGTTCGGCTCTCGATCGACTCGCTGCCGCTGCTTGAGGGAACCTACGAGATCAGTTGCGCCATTCGTGACCACACCGACCAGCGCGAACTCGATGTGCGCAACAAGTGTTTGCGATTCGACGTGTTGCGTGGCGAAACGCACGACGCGGGGCTTGTTGCGCTCGGCGGAATTTGGTCATCAAGCTGACCACCAAGCCTGACCATCAAGCTGACGGTTAGAGTTCTTCGGCGAATCGACCTTCAAGGCGGTCAAACAACCACCACCCGAACGCGAGCGCCACGACACCGTAACCAGCGAGCAGTCCGAAGTCGATCAACCGTGGCATTCGAAGGTCATACAGCAGGGCTCGAAAAAGTCGGGCAACGACGGCCATTGGAAGATCGTTGAATATGCGAAACAACCAATCCGGTACGCGTCCCTCGACGTCCGACGGCTTGTACACCAGCGGCGTTCCGAAGAACCACGCCTGCACGACGATTCCCCACAAGTAGGTCAGGTCTCTGAAGTACACATTTGCGGCGGCAAGCGCGAGACCCAGACCGGTGGCGAATATCGCCGTGAGAAAGGCCGCCACCACGACCAGAGGTAGCCAGGGTAAAACCATATTGCCGGCAATCAAGAGCACTGCGCTCAGGACGATCAACTCGATTCCGAATGTCCACAGACCGGCGGCCACGGTCGAGATCACCAGGTGTTCCCGCGGGAACGCGACCTTTTTGACCAGGCCGCCGTTGGCCACGATGCTTGCCATCCCGACGCTTACCGAAACGGAAAAAAAGTTCCACGGAAGTAGTCCGCATATCAGAAAGAGTGCATACACCTTGAGCCCACTCGGATCGCCGACAGGCGGTTGACCCTCAAGCACGACGCCGAACACGAATGTGAAAATCGCCATCGTCGCCAGCGGGTTGAGCATCGACCAGGTCCAACCCAACGCGCTGCGCTTGTAGCGGCCTCGGATCTCTCGAAGTGTGAGATTCCAGAGCAGCTCGCGTCGGCTGAGTAGCTCAGCAGCTGATGACATCGTGGGAATCGATCATTCGGTTGGCCACGGTAGTTGAGGGTAGAGCGACTTGACCGTCGATTGAATGTCTTGCGCCGCAAGATTCGTGATGGTGATCATCGAACTGGCCTGAGTGCGGTATCGACCGAGCATTTGCGGCACGTGAACGCCGTACTCGCCTGCGGCACCGAGACGTAGCCACAATTCCCAGTCCTCCCAGCCGTACAGGAGTTCTTGCTCGGCGTGGTAACCACCGTGCGAGCGAAATGTCTGGGTCCGAAACATCGCCTGTGCGTCGATGTAGTTGTTCTCGCATAGCCACGGCAGATGCCACGCCATGGCACTCCGCACGCCTGGCTGAACACCAAAGTCTTCCAGCGTGGCGTAGGCGAAACTGGCGCCGTGATCAGCGGTCAGAGCATCGGCCAAGCGTCTCAGGCACGTCGGATAGACGAGGTTGTCAGCGTCGAGCACCATGACCTTGTCGGCTCGTACGTTAGCGATCGCCAGGTTGCGGGACTCTGCCAACCCTCGGTTGACGTCACTCGCCAGCATCAGTGTTGGCACATCGGGGTGCACATCTGTAAACCGACGAACGACGTCACGGCTGTCGTCTGTCGAATGGTCATCGACGATCACGATCTCGAAGTTGATCTCTCTGGATGCGACTATTGAATCCAATGTCTCACCGACGACAGAGGCGTAGTTGAACAGGGTGACGATCACGCTCACCTCGGGCTGAGCGTCAGCGTACGCAGCCGATTCGTGTCGAACCACGTGGTCGTCGGTCCCATGCAGGAGTTGGCAGCGTGCCCGTTCGATCCGGCGCTGCAATCGTTGCTCGGCAAGGATTGCCTGGTAGGTGCGGCGTCTCAGGTGGTCAGCGGGACGCAGCGCTGCGATCAGCGGTGGTCGATGTGCGCGCGTCAGTGGTTGAGGCGGGCGGAGCGTAAACCAACGACGAGACAACTTGGCGCGTTCGGGCGCATCGTCCGCGTGCTCGAGCAGTTGTGGGAGCGACTCAGCCAGCGAGAACGTCGTGAGAACGGCCTCAGCAGCCGTGCTGCCGATCGTCGAACACCGTTCGGTGTCATCGAGCAACTCGATGATCGTCGATGCGAGGTCGTCGGTCTCGAGGAAGTGCTTTCCCGAAACGAGTGGTTCGAAACCGGTCGAAGGCTCGGTGACGATCGCGCAACCGTTCGCCATCGCCTCCACCATGCGTGCCCACTCGAAATACCCGGGCGTCGTGTCGTCACGATGGATGTTGACCACGATGCGGCTTCGGGCGAGCAAGTCGTACTTATCGGTCCCGAACACGACGCCTGGTGTTTGGGCTCCGACCGGCGCGCTCGTACGAAAGATTCGTAACTCTGACTTCAGGCTCCAGAGCACGGGCGCGAGTTTGGCAAGTTGTGCGCCACGCCGATCCGTATGACCTCCGAGGTACAGCACGTCAATGTCGCGCTCCGGTCCCCGTCGGTCCATGCTCGGCACCCCCCCGAGGTGCAAATGTCTGGCGTCGATGCCATCGGCACGTAACGCCTCGACCCCGTGTCGGTTGATGTCGAACGCCATCGGACTTCGCCGGCAATACTCGAAGCCGAGGTGATACCACGGTGTACCGGGTTGTTCGGTACAGATCGGAATACTGCACCGTGCCGCATCGTCGAGTTCGGCGTCACTGCCCGCGTGCAGGAAAAAGAATTCGTGGGGAGCTACGACAAGATTGAGCGAGCCGTCGCGTTGCGGCAAACCTGTCGAGCAGACCTGGGCGGCGCGCCCGCCTAGGCGCGCCGCCTCCACGATCCACGAGGCGATGTCGGTCATGAAGGCGTTACCGGTCGCGGCGACGAACACCTTCACCGGTCGCATCGCGATTAGCGGCTTCGCTCAACGATGCGTCTCGCCGCGGCACGAGGCGCTCGGGCCATCTTGCGCACAGCGCGTTTGACGATTGCACCCTTTCGAGGTGCGTGACGAACGTCGACCAACATGGATTTCAGCAGCGCCCTGCGGCTCAGCGTCGCAGGAAGCTGCTCGGCAATTTCTCGAAGTTCGGCTCGACGAGCGACCGATTCGGCGTGAAGCTGGTCGAGTAGCTGTCCCATCCTCGCGGTCTCGTTCATTGGCTGTCGAGGCTAGCGGCCCTCTGCCAGAGCGAGCGTCCAGTATCGTCACGGCGATGAATCAGTTGCATCCGAGTGATCGACACAGTGAGTTGGCGCGCCGACGACCGACGAGTCGGTGTCACCCGTGAAGCGACTCGTCAAGGCCGCAACGGCACCTGTTCGGGGTTATCTCAACAGTCACTTTGAAATGGTGAAAGAGGAGGTACGTCACCACACTCCAGTGGTCGACGTCGACGTCGACACGTCCGCTGCATGGTTGCGTGTTGCTGAATTGGAGAACACACTCGCTGAAACATCGCTGTATCAGGCGCGGATGCTCGCCCGACTCAGCGACGACCTGATCGATTTGGCGGCGCGTATCGACGGCCTCGAACGCGTCGTACGCCAGGTCGCCAGTGTGGTCGCGGCTTCCACCGCGGCCGATCGCTGAATGCGATGATCGCTTTCGATCTGCAGGCGCTGCAAAGTTCTGCACACGGTGAACGTGGCATCGCTCGGTACGTTGTTGACCTTGCTCGAACGTTGGCCACACAGCATCCTGATGTGGTCGACCTATTCCTCTGGAATGACGAGCTTCCGTACGTCGATCGCCTGAACGAACTGAACGTGGGTGATCGCCTGCGGTCGTTCTCCGACGTCCGAGGCATCGACGTTGACGTGCTGCACATCAACTCGCCGTTCGAGGCGTTGCCGTATGCCGATTGTGCCGT
>JANOTN010000323.1:0-13989 GCA_031416375.1 Ilumatobacteraceae bacterium | reverse complement strand
GCGGGCGTGCCGAAGGGTGTCGTCAACATCATCACGGGTGGTGCCGATGTCGGCTCGGCGCTTGTTCATCACAACCGCGTAGACGGGGTGACCTTCACCGGCTCGAGCGCCGTAGGTATGTCGATCATCCACGACTTCGCGGTGTCGCAACCGAAGCCGGCGATCTGTGAGATGGGTGGAAAGAACCCGGTGATCGTCGCCTCGTCGGCGGACCTTGATCTGGCGGTGGAGGGAACCGCGCGGAGTGCGTTTGGGTTCGGTGGCCAGAAGTGTTCGGCGGCATCGAGAGTGTTCGTCGATGAGTCGATCGCTGACCAGTTCATCACTCGTCTCGTCGCCCGCGCAGGCGCGATTCCAGCCATCAGTCCGCTCGACCCGGGTGGCTTCTTATCGCCGGTCGTGAACCAGGCTGCGGTCGATCGCTACGAGGCCGTGATCGCCGACGCCAAACTGACCGGCGAAGTCTTGTGTGGTGGCGAACGGCTGACCGATGGACATCACGCGGCCGGTAACTACGTCGCCCCGACCGTCGTGCGGGTGCCGGACGATTCCATGATTTGGACAACCGAGTTATTTGTTCCGGTGATCGCAGTGCGAACGGTCACGTCGTTGGACGAAGCGCTCGACCGCGCAAACGCGGTTCCATTCGGTCTGACGGCCGGTCTGTTTGCCGAGGATCAAACCCAAATCGACCGGTTCCTCGAACGCATCGAGACTGGCGTGGTGTACATCAACCGAGCCGCCGGCGCCACAACCGGTGCATGGCCGGGCGTGCAACCCTTCGGCGGATGGAAACGCTCCGGCACCGCCGGCAAGGCCGGAGGCGGCCCGTACTACCTTCAGCAATACATGCGAGAACAATCCCGCACGATCGTCGTCCGACCCTGACCAGCCCCCGAAAGCTTCTGCTGGGCTTTGTTTGGTGGCGCGACCACGCGCCGGCAGCGCGTGACGGCGCCACCTGACGGCAGGGGTTGGACGGCGGGGGTTGGACGGCGGGGTTAGCCGTCGATACGACTACCGTGCTGCTGCGTGACGTTGCATGGGACTGACGCTTCGATCGACGACCTGCCTGAACGGGTGATGGCTTGGATTCAGAATCGCCTGGCGGGCGTACCGCTCGGCAAGACGACACCACCGAACGAACTGTTGCCACTGTTCGAAGGGGGAATCACGGCCGAAGGGCTTGGCGTTTCCGCTGCGTGGGACATGTTTGAGACGGCGGTGACGCCGCACACGGTCGCCCTCGATGGGCCGCGCTATCTCGCCTTCATCCCGATGTCGCCGTCCGCCGCTGCGATCTGGATGGATTGCATCGTTGGCGCTTCGTCGTTCTCGGCCGAATCGTGGCTCGAAGCAGCGGGCGCGGTTGCCGCTGAAAACCAGGCACTCGACTACATCCGACAACTCGCCGACATGCCGGAAGGAGCGGGCGGCGCGTTCTGCAGCGGGGGCTCGATCGGCAACCTGTCAGCGATGGCGGTCGGACGCGATGTCGCAGGGGGACGACGGTTGGTTGCCGTTGCCGATACGGCGCACGCCTCAGTCGACAACTCGCTGAGGTTGCTCGGGTTGGAAGCGCTCGTCGTGCCGACGGGGGACGACGGTCGGTTCACTGGGTCGGCACTCGCCGCCGCACTCGCCTCGTCAGGTCGGGCAGGCGACCTGGCGATAGTGGTCGCCTCCGCCGGGTCGACCAATGCCGGAGTCGTCGACGACCTCCGCGGCCTCGCCGCGGTCACGCACGTTCACGACGCATGGCTGCATGTCGATGGCGCTTATGGCGGTGCAGCCTTGATTCTCGACGAGCGTCGACAACTGTTCGACGGACTCGGTGAGGCCGACTCATTCATCATCGACCCACACAAGTGGTTCTTCAGCACGGCGGGCACCTGCGCCCTGCTGTACAGGAATCCGCACCTTGCGACACGCACGCACACGCAGCACGGCCCGTACATCGAGGTGCTGCGCACGACCGATCCGTCGACGGTTTGGAACCCATCGGACTACGCGTTTCAGCTGACTCGTCGACCGTCGGGATTGCCGTTCTGGTTCACGCTGTTGGTGCACGGGACCGATGCCCTCGCGGCAGCGGTTCGCACCTCATTGACCGCCACCGCGTACGCCGTCGAACAGTTGCAATCGATCGTTGGCGTCGAGATCGTGATGCAGCCGGAGCTGACGGTAATTCTGTTCCGGAAAGCCGGGTGGGACCGCGCTCGCTGGCAGCACTGGGCCGGTCAACTGCTGGCCGATCAGATCGCCTTCGTTGCTCCGACCACGTGGAAGGGCGAAACGCTTGGCCGACTGGTGTTCCTGCACCCCAACACCACGACCGAGATCATCGACGAAGTCCTGGCAACGCTCCGCTGACGCGATGGATGGACGTGGTGGATGTCAGTCGCCGGCGATGACTCGGATTGGATCGATCACGCCGTCAATGTCGGTGCGGCCGAGTTTGATCCGTCGCTCGGCGCGAACTTCGGGAACGAGTACGAGCGCAGACCCGACCATCAGAGCTGCCGAGATCGCTGCTACCCAGCCGAGTGAGACTTGGTCGATCACCAGGAAGGCAACCAACGGCGCGCTGACGGCACGCGCGCCTGTGAAGAAGGCGTGTAGACCCATGTAGTCGGCGACGCGGCCGGGTGGGGCGAACTTGGTGACCCACAGCATCCACATCAGATCACCGCCGGCGATCGCAATCCCGATCGTGATCGCGCCGATCCACAGCCCAATATCGCTCGACCCGGTGAAGAAGGCGACGACGTACAAGGCGAACAACAAGTTGACGATGATCCGGCTGGAGAAGAACGAAATTCGATCGAAGAGCCGCCCGAACACCGGCGTACACAGCAGTCGAAACACTGAAGGAATGGCGACTGTGAGCAGGGTGATCTTGGCAGGGTCGGCCTCGATGCCGTACTTCGGCTGCGCCAGGTACTCGACTCGCAGCGGAAGCAGCATCAGGTTGCCAAACCCCATGAACATCCAGGCGATCAGCGTGAGTCGAAGCTGGCGGTCCTCGTTGAGTAACTCGAAATGCGGCCAGACGCGTGACTGGCTGCCGACGACTCGGTCAATCGTTTCAGTCGGCATCCTGGCATGGAGGAACGACAACGCCAGTGATGCAGCGGCCCCGCCGAGCACGACGATCCACCACAGGTCGAGATGGTTGTTGAGCCACGCCCCCATCGCCAGCGCCAGCGTCGCCGACACGGCAACTTTGATCGTCAGCCCATGACCGACTCGCCTGCCGCGTTCACGCGCCGGGAAGTTGCGGTCGTACGTGAACGTGACAAGCGTCAGGACCGAATTCGCCGATGCCATCCCGATGATCACGCCGATTACGAACAGCGGCATCGGACCCGTGGCGGCGAGCAGGAAACCAGCCACGCCGATCAGGCTGATCGAAGATGCCATCGACATCGCCGTACGTCCAAGATGGCGTGTCAGAGAGGTGACGAACGGTGAGACCAACAGGCCAACGCCACCGGATGCAGCGATCAGGCCTTTCGTCAGCGGTGATGCATCGAAATGTTTGATCGCGATCATCAGCAACACCGACGTTTCGAGTGGCAGCAGAACCCCGAGCGGTACCGATCGCGCCAGGTCGACAATCTGCGTCCTGCGAATCACCTCGTCGGCAACCGGCAGTTGCTCGACGTCAGTACTCACCACAAGACTCTGCCGCCGTCGGTGGGTAATCGCGCGTGACCTTTGTCGCCACCGGCGTACGCATCATCTAGCGACGAATCAACTCCAGGACTCGATCGACAGGAAGGCCTCGGGCGGTGTTGCCGTTGACCCCGGCCACGGTGTCGGCGACGAACAGGGCGTTGATCACGGCCTCCTCGGCGGCATCGACGACGGCGGTGAATATCGGGTCGAGCGAAGCATCGGCAAGGATGCGGATGTCGAGCAACCCGGTTGCGTCACGGTGGTGCCGATTGGTCGTTGAGGCGGCGAGGAAGATGTCGCCGCTGCCGTTGTGAGCGACGCTGCCAACTCGTGCCAAACCCAACCCGACACGTCTGGCGACACGTTCCAGTTGGCGGGCGTCGAGCGGGATGTCGGTCAGTACCACGCCGAGGCACGAGCCGCCGCGGTCGAGCGTCGGTGCCACGACCCGTTCGGCGGCGAGGATCTCACCGACCGGGATCCCGCCGATCCGCAGCAACTTGCCGCCACCGAAGTTGCACAGCAACAGCACACCGATCGTGCCGATCCCGTCGAGCACCCGCGAGCTGGAGCCGATCCCAGCCTTGTGACCCATCGTGATCATCCCTGTACCAGCACCGACGACGCCCTCGGAGACTGGTCCGTGAGTGGCGTTGGAGAGAGCGGCGCGGACGTGATCGGTCGTGGTCCAGCGACGCGTGATGTCGTCGAGCCACGAGTCGTCGCACTCGCCGACGACCGGCACGACCACATCGGTCACTCCCTCCGCCAAAGCGGCGTCGACAACCGCGTCGTACCCGCGCCCCACGTTGTTCGTCGAGGTCAGCACGATCGGCGTTTCGAGGATTCCCCACTCTTTGACCTCGATCGAGCCAGTCAGTTCGCCCGCTCCGTTGAGTACCGCCACTCCGGCAGCCATTGGCCGGTGGAACATCCCGCTCACCGAGTCGGGAACGATGGCGGTCACACCCGTGCGGGCGATCCCATCGTCACCGTCGGCAGGGTCTCGCCAAGTCGTCACGTGTCCCACGCCAACTCCCGGCACGTCGGTGATCGCGTTGTTGACGCCGGTCGGAATCGAACCAAACGTCAAACCGAGTTCACGAGCACGACGGCGAGGCAACGGAGCAGGCACGTCGATGATGTTAGGACTGCTACTCGGGGCGGGCGCTGTTGGTGAGCCGACGCCAGATCGCCGGCAATATCAGGAGGCAGGACGCTGCATGAGGATCGAAGCTAACAACCGGACCGTCTGGGCTGGCATTAGATTTGTCGGCCATGAGCCTGCGGATGCCGGTGGTCTGGAGTGATCGTCACCACGGACATTCGCCGCACGGTGGTTACTGGCTCGGCGTGCGTGAACCCGGTGACGAGGAGCCGACGCGTGGTGACCTGTTGCGTGATGGCCTGGTCGCAGCCGGTGCGCAGGTTGTCTCGGCGCCTGACTTCGGGCTCGACCCGATCACTGCCGTTCACGACCCTGACTTCGTGGATTTCATGTCGCGGGCGTACCCGTCGTGGGTGGCGGAAGGTCATCTCACCGACCCCGGCCAGCCGCACGTCGTCGGGTACCTATTCGCCAATCCGGGGTACGCCGCGCGTGTCAAGAAAGGGCGTCGACCCGCAACGATCCGCGCCGAACTCGGGCTGTACGCGATGGACACGATGACGTTGATGGGCGAGGGCACGTTTGATGCTGCGTGCGCGGCCGTGGATTCATCTGTCCACGCAGCAGACTTGGTGGCGAGTGGTGCGCGTGCTGCGTACGCCGCGATCCGCCCGCCAGGGCATCATGCCGGACCGGCGTTTTTCGGGGGATCGTGCTACTTCAACAATGCGGCGGCGGCGGCGCAACGGCTACGTGAAGCGGGACACGCTCGGGTGGCGATCGTCGACATCGACGCTCATCAGGGCAACGGCACGCAGGAGATCTTCTGGAACCGCGACGACGTGTTGTACGCCAGCGTCCATGTCGACCCGGCAGACGGTTGGTTTCCGCATCTCGTCGGTTACGCCGATGAAGTCGGCGGCGAGGCAGGTACAGGTTGGACGATCAACGAGCCGGTACCAGCAGGATCCGGTGACGAGACATGGTTGGCGGCACTCGATCGGCTGATACAACGCGTCGAAGATCACGGCTCGACCGCCCTCGTCGTGTCACTCGGCGTCGATGCCGGCGAACACGATCAGGCCGCTCCGCTGATGATCACACCGGCCGGCTTTCGGGCAGCCGGTGAAACGCTCGGTCTACTCGGTCTGCCAACGGTCTTCATCCAAGAAGGCGGCTACGACCTGGATCGCCTCGTTCCCTTGGTCCTCGACGTCCTCACCGCCTTCGAAGCCGCCACAACTCGAAGTGTTACAAATGGTGTCTGACACCATCTGTAACACCCCGATGACGAATCAGGAATCTCACGCCAGTCCTTGCCGTGGCGGGGCCAACCGTGAAGAATGCACACACGATCGACGCAACGATGCGACGATCTCAAACCCTGGGGGACACGAGATGAGGAAACTCATCGGTGCCGGCTTACTGGCCGGCCTGATCGCGACCGCAGCAGTCGCGCCGACTGTGACCGCACAAGACAACACCGTCACGATGACGATCGGACTGCTGCAAGACATGTCGTCACCGAATGTGACGGTCGGCTACCTCGTAGCCGAATTCGAGATGTGGAACCTGCAGTACGCCACACTGACCGACAAGGCCGCCGACGACTTCGAAACGATCCCCGGGCTTGCCGAGTCGTGGGTCGAGTCGAACGGTGGATTGACCTATACGTACACGCTCCGAGAAGGTCTCAAATGGTCAGACGACACGCCGTTGACCGCCGAAGACATCGCCTACACGATCAATCGGTCACGTGATGAGGAGTGGTACAACCACTCGTCCACGACGGCCAACCTCGACGCCGTTGTGATCGACGGCCGGACGGTTGAAATCACCAGTTCTGTGCCCGACCCCAAGTTGCCGACGATGGATGTGTACATCGTCCCGAAGCACATCTACGAGGGCATCGAAGTCGCCGAGGATTACGAAGCGCTCGACGGAGTCGCCTCCGGCCAGTACTCACTCAAGGAATGGCGATCTGGCCAAGACTGGACGATGGTCAAGAACCCCAACTGGTATGGGCGTGACAACGGCATCGAACAGCTCATCTTTCGGGTGTTTACCAACGGTGACGCGATGGCTGCTGCGTTGCAACGCGGTGAAATCGACGCCGCCCACGAGATTCCTGCCTCGGCATTTGAACTGCTCGGAGGCGACGACAACATCGTCACGGTCGCCGGTTTGCAGGGTGGGTTTACCGAGTTGGCACTGAATGGCAATGCTGGCGGAATCGGCGACGGTCATCCTGCGCTCCAAGACCTCAACGTCCGTCACGCAATCTTCTACTCGATCGACCGCGACGTGCTGTTCGAACGCGTCGCGCTCGGGATCGGCAATGTCGGAACGACGTACTCGCCGTCCGCCGACCCGACATGGATCCCCGACCTTGGCGACGAGAACTTCACCTACGATCCGGCGCGTTCGAACCAGATTCTCGACGACGCCGGCTACCTCGACACCGACGGTGACGGCATCCGCGAAATGCCAGACGGTGGCCAGGCTCTCAACTTCAGGTTTGCTCAGCGTTCCGAATCGGCATACGGCGGTTCGCTCCACGAGTTCATCGTCGGTTGGCTGGCTGATATCGGGATCGGCACCACGATCTCGGTTTTCGACGATTCACAGCTAGGGGAGGCGCTCTTCAGCGGAACGTACGACCTATTCATTTGGGGTTGGACGCCGTATGTCGACCCAGATCCGATGTTGTCGTATCAGACGTGTGCGCAGGTGACGACCGATCCAGATTCACCCGGCACTAACGATTCGAACTGGTGCTCGCCGGAATACGACGCGCTGTACGAGCAACAAAAGGTCGAGCTTGATCCTGCCAAGCGGCGCGAGATCGTCGCCGAGATGCTGCGGTTGTTCAACCGTGAGTCGACGTATCTCGTGCTCCTGCAGGACGCCGACACGCAGGGCTATCGAACGGATCGATTCGAAGGTTGGCTGCAACAGCCCGCCGGTACCGGCCCCGTCCTATTCAGCAACTCGTCGCCGACCTACGCCAATCTGTCGGTGATCGGCACCGAGTCCGAGCCGCCGACGACCGAGCCGGAGGGAACTCAAGAAGCTGTCGATTCGTCGGCTGACGGCGAGAACGGCACCGACATTGTGACCGCCAACCCACCTACTGGAACCGAAGCAACTGCTGACGCGGAAGCAACCGCTGATCCGGAGAGCGACGATGACGGCTCGAACACCGGTCTGATCGCTGGAATCATTGCGGCGGTGGTCGTGATCGGCGGACTCGGCTTCCTGGCAACACGTCGGAAAAAGTCATCGGACGACCGCGAGTAACGAGACATCCCAGGTGCGGGCACGGTTCGTTGTCTCCAAGGTCGCCGGTTCGCTTGCGACCTTGCTGTTCGTCCTCGTCGTCAACTTCTTTCTGTTTCGAGTGGTCAGCGATGACCCGACTGCCAAGCTGTTTCGAGGCCGTAACCTCAGCCCTGAACAGATCCAACGCAAGCGTGAGCAGTTCAATCTCGACGGGTCGAAGACCGAGCAGTTCTTTGCCTATTTGACCCAGACACTGAAGGGGAATCTCGGTGACTCCTTCCTGTCGAACCGACCGGTTACGACCGAGATACGCGAGGCGCTGTGGCCGACGATCATGCTGGTCGGCGTGTCGACGATTCTGTCGATGCTGATCGGCATCGTGTTCGGGATCTATGCCGGTTGGCGTCGACGCAGCGCGTTCGATGTCGGCTCCACGACGTTTTCGATGTTCACATACTCGGTGCCCGATTTCTGGCTCGGAATGATCCTGCTGGCGTTCCTGTCGGTCAAGTTCGGTTGGTTTCCGACTGGCGGGTTTGAGGATGCCGGGAGCCGGAAATCGGGCTTCGGCGCACTGCTTGACCAACTCCACCACATGTTCCTGCCTGCGCTTACGCTCACTCTCGCGTACATCGGCGAGTACATGATCGTGATGCGATCGTCGCTGCTTGACACGATCAACGAGGATTACTTGCAGTTGGCGCGGGCGAAAGGCCTGCGCGAGGCCGACGTGAGGCGTCATCATGCGGTGCCGAACGCGTTGCTTCCCGTGATCAGCCTGTCGGCGCTCAACTTTGGTTACATCCTCTCCGGTGCGATCGCGGTCGAAGCGATCTATTCGTGGCCCGGCATCGGTCAGGCGACGATCGAGGCGATCCGTGGACCTGACTTCCCGATGCTTCAGGCAACGTTCCTGTTGTTGAGCGTCTCGGTGATTGCCGCCAATCTGCTCGTCGATCTGTTGTACGGCTATCTGGATCCGCGGGTGGACGAACGATGAGCACGGTCGGCGGGCGATCGGTGGCCTACTCACCAAAGCACTTCAGGCGTCAGCGGCGCAGCCAAGCCTTCCGCGAGTTCCGCCATCGGTTTCGTAACGACCGACTGGCGGTCGCCGGGTTTGTGGTCCTGATGGCGTTCACCGTGATGGCGTTGATTGCTCCGTGGATCAGCCCTAAGGGCGGACTCAGCGCCGTCGAATCGATCGACAACCCGTTGTGGGCGAAGCCGAGTGGCGACTATCCACTCGGCACTGATCACCTTGGGCGATCGGTGGCGGCCCAGTTCGTGTGGGGATCGCGAGTGTCGCTGTTCGTCGGGCTTGCGGCGACGGTGTTGACGGTCGCGATTGGCTCCCTCGTCGGCATCACCGCAGGCTTCTTCGGGAGGTGGACTGACGCGATTCTGATGCGTCTCACTGACTGGTTCCTCGTGATTCCGTTTTTGCCGTTGGCGATCGTCCTCGCGGCGGTGCTCGAACGTTCCGTTTGGAACATCGTGTTGGTGATCGGCGTGACCTCGTGGCCTGGTACGGCGCGCCTGATCCGCGCCCAGGTTCTCACTGTCAAGGAACGGCTGTACGTCGACCGTGCACGGGCGCTCGGCGCTAGCCGAACACATGTGATCCGCCGCCACATCTTGCCGAACGTTGCGCCGCTGATTCTCGCCAACGTCACTCTGGCGGTCCCGATTTCGATCCTCACAGAGACGACGCTGTCATTCCTTGGGCTTGGCGATCCGAACAAGGCATCGTGGGGCAAGACCCTCGAAGACGCGTATTCCGCGGGCGCGATCACACGCCAGGCGTGGTGGTATTACCTCCCCGCCGGCCTAGGCATCGTTGCGGTCGTGCTGGCGTTCACCCTGTTCGGCCGTGCCCTCGAAGAGATCCTCGACCCGCGGCTTCGTGAGAAGGGTCGCTGACGGTGAGCGTGCTCGAGCTGCGCGATCTGTCGATCACCTATCGATCCGAACGCGGCGATGTCCCTGCCGTGCGCGGGGTCAACCTAACCATCGAACCGGGCGAGACGGTCGGCCTGGCCGGCGAATCAGGGTGCGGCAAGTCGACGATTGCTAGTGCCGTGCTGCGGTTGCTCCCGAAACAGACCAACGTCGAGGGGAATCTGCTGCTCGAGGGCGAAGACGTCTACACGATGAAGCCTGGACGCCTGCGGGCGGTTCGGTGGACAAGCGCCGCGATCGTGTTCCAAGGAGCCCTGCATTCACTCAATCCGGTCCACCGAGTTGGCGATCAGATCGACGAAGCAATCATGCTGCACTCGTCCGACAGCAAGCAGCAGGCGCGCCGAAAGTCCAGTGGACTACTCGAACGTGTTGGCATCCCGGCCGAGCGGATCCGTTCCTATCCGCATCAGCTTTCGGGCGGTCAACGCCAACGAGTGTTGATCGCGCTGGCGCTGGCGTGTGGGCCGAAACTGCTGATCGCCGACGAACCGACGACGGCGCTTGATGTGATGGTGCAGGCCCAGGTGCTCGAGCTTCTGGCCGAGTTACAGCGGGATCACGGACTGGCGATGTTGTTCATCACCCACGATCTGTCGGTGCTCACGTCAACCTGCGAACGGCTTGCCGTGATGTACGCAGGGCGAATCGTGGAGGATGGCCCAAGTCACGACGTGTTCGGTGACCCGCTCCACCCATACAGTCGAGGGCTCGCCAATGCGTTCCCGACGATCGGTGATCAGTCCTCGCGAATGAATCCGCGAGGGTTGGGCGGCGACCCGCCCAACCCTGCCAATCTGCCGACCGGCTGCCCGTTTCATCCACGTTGTGATCGTGCGATCGAGATCTGTTCGACCGAGGACGTGCTGCTGATGTCTGCTAGCCCGGGACGCCATGCCGCCTGCGTACACGTCAGGTCCGGCGATGCTTGAGGCGCTTCTCCAACTCGACAATGTTCAGGTCACGTTCTCGTCACGGCGTGGCGCGGTGCGTGCCGTCGATGGCGTCAGCCTGGATGTCCGACCGGGAGAAGTACTGGCATTGGTCGGCGAATCCGGTTGCGGTAAGACGACGCTGATACGTTCGATCCTCGGACTCGAAGCGCCATCGGCTGGCACGATCACATTCGATGGTCGCACGGTCGATCAGCACCAGAAGTCGTTGCGTGCTCTTCGAAACGACGTGCAGATGATTTTCCAAGATCCGACCGGTGCGCTCAACCCGCGACACACGATCTACGAGGCGGTCGCCGAAGGTATCCGGATTCATAAGATGGTGGGCAGCGAGCCGGAACTGGTCGCCGATGCTTTATCGAGGGCCGGGCTGCGGCCGCCTGAATGGTTCATGTCGCGATACCCGCACGAGGTCTCTGGCGGGCAACGACAGCGTGTGTTGATTGCTGGAGCGATGGCGCTCGACCCGCGCCTGTTACTCGCCGACGAACCTGTTGCGTCGCTCGACGCGTCGATCCGTGGAGAAATCCTGGCCTTGATGCGATCGCTCGTCGATCAGATGGGGATCTCGATCATTGCCGTCACGCATGACCTCGGATTGGCCTGGAACATCGCCGACCGAATCGCCGTGATGTACCTCGGTCGGATCGTCGAGATTGGTCAAGCCGAGGACGTGATGGCCAATCCACAGCATCCGTACACGAAAGCGTTGCTGTCGGTCGTGCCGGAAAAGGATCGGATGCAGCAGCAGATCCTGACCGGCGAGACTCCAGACCCGGGCCGGATCCCATCAGGCTGCCGATTCCATCCTCGCTGTCCGGTTGTGGCTTCAGGCGAAGCCGAACGGCTCGGCATCCTCGGCCGCTGCACCGGGGTAGACGTCGAGCTGGTCGAGCGGGCCAACAGCCACAGCTCCGCCTGCCACGCCCTGCCGTAACTACCGCTCAGCGGGCCAGTCGGCGTAGACCGTCTGCGATCTCGGTGAGGGTCGGGTTGTTGGCGGCAATGTTGATCACGAAGTCGTAGACGTCGTCATTGACGGCTTGTGTGACGGCAATGCCGTTGATCTCCAAAAAAACGGCCGTGGCGAGCCAGCCGAGCCGCTTGTTGCCATCGATCAGAGCGTGGTTCTTGACGATCGAATGAAGCAGCGCGGCTGCCTTCGTGAAGAGATCGGGGTAGGCATCCTCTCCGAAGACGGTCGTCCGGGGTCGAGCGGCGGATGAGTCGAGCAAGCCGTAGTCGCCAATCGGCGGCGGGTCGCCCATCAGGCGACGAGTGAGTTCAATCAAATCCTCAAGATCGAGGAACTGGATCTCTGGAGTCACTCGCCCAACCGACGGAGAGCGTCGGCGTGCGCCACCATGACGCGACCCGCAGCGTCTGACACGCGCTCACGGTGGTGCCCACGTGCGACGAACTCACGAACGGCGCGCCGGGCGGCCTCCTGCATGGAGATTCCGTCGGCGCTTGCTCGTTCGAGCAGCGCGGTGTGTTCTTCGTCGGTGAGTCGCAAGGTCATTGCCATCACCGAAATGGTATCAGATTGGTATCAAAGGTAGGATGCGGTCATGCTGGAACTTCGGCCCGGGTGTGAACACTGTGATGTCGATCTCCCGCCGGACTCGCAGGAGGCGATGATCTGTTCGTTCGAGTGCACGTTTTGTCGAACGTGCGTCGACACCGTGTTGTCAAACGTGTGCCCCAACTGTGGTGGTGGCTTCGCAGCAAGGCCGATCCGGCCAACCACGGCGTGGATACCGGGT
The DNA here is from genome assembly GCA_031416375.1 of Ilumatobacteraceae bacterium. Lineage (GTDB taxonomy): Bacteria > Actinomycetota > Acidimicrobiia > Acidimicrobiales > Ilumatobacteraceae > Ilumatobacter. The sequence continues at coordinate 1,237 of JANOTN010000323.1, read as the reverse complement.
GTCTCGTTGGAATCGATGCCGGCTACAAGCGTTCGCACAAACTCCGCTGTGGATCCAGTTGCTCATCAAGCCTTGGTGATGCGAGTCGGCATCGTCCAACCCGATCGTCGCTGAGGGCATTTGTGGTTCGGTACGTCGTCGTCGGAAACCGATCGTGGACCCACGCCGCGTCCGCCCAGCATGACCCCGAAGGCAATGAGTTCGCCATCAACTGACCTCGAATGACGATCGTCAGTTGGTGCCGAGTCCGGGTTGGCCGGCGTAGGCGGAGAGCGCTGGTTGGCCTCCGAGATGGGCGTACAGCACCTTTGATCCCGGCGGGATCGCACCGGTGCGGATCATGTCGATCATGCCGGCCATCGACTTGCCTTCGTAGACCGGGTCCGTGAGCATGCCCTCGGTTCGAGCGGCGAGGTGGATGGCGTCGATCGTTTGCTGATCGGCGATCCCGTATGCGGGCCCTTCGTATCCGGGCAGCACGATGATCTCGTCGCCTCGCAGGTCACGATTGAGGCCGATCTTCTCGGCGGTGTCGCGAGCGATTCGAGTGACCTGATCGATCGTCGGTTGGAGCTTGGCTGACGCGTCGATCCCGATCACGCGGCGATCGGTCCGATTCTCCAAGGCGAACCCGGCGATCATCCCTCCCTGCGTCGATCCCGTGACCGAGCAGACGATGACGTGGTCGAAGAAGATCTCGTGCTCGGCTTCTTGTATCGCCACTTCGCCCGCCCAGTTGGCGAACCCCAACCCACCCAGCGGATGATCGGATGCACCGGCCGGGATCGGGTACGGCTTACCGCCTTTTGCCTCGACAGATTCGAGCGCTCGTTTCCAACTGTCGCGGATTCCGATGTCGAATCCGGCTTGATCCATCCGTATGTCGCCACCCATGATCCGGGTGAGTTGTATGTTGCCAACTCGGTCGTAGGACATGTCGCGCCAGTCGACCCAACGCTCCTGGACTGTGACGACATCGAGTCCGAGGAAGCGGGCGACTCCGGTGACGGCACGAGTGTGATTCGACTGCACGCCACCGATCGACACCAACGTGTCGCATCCGGTGGCGATCGCCTCCGCGGCAAGGTATTCGAGCTTGCGAACCTTGTTGCCTCCGTAGGCGATCCCCGAATTGCAGTCCTCGCGCTTCGCCCAGATCTCGACGCCTCCGCCGAGCGCTGCGCTCAACCGCCGCAAAGGATGAATCGGTGACGGCCCGAACAGCAGCGGCACACGT
>JANOTN010000322.1:0-3029 GCA_031416375.1 Ilumatobacteraceae bacterium | reverse complement strand
CGACGACGCGGGCGACGTTGCGAGCGACATGACCGCGTCGGACGCCCCAGTCGAGGGCCTTGCCGAGCACAGAGCGGATCTTGATCAGCGAGGCACGTGATACCGGCTTACCGTTGCCGGCGCGGCCGTGCTCGACGAGGTTGGTGAACACCGCTTCGACCTGTTCGGGGGTGAGACGGTCAGCACGATGTTTGCCGATCGACTCAGTGAGCAAGTCGGCGCACCACTCGTAGACGGTGATTGTGCGCTCGCTGAGTTCTCGGGCTGGCAGTGCGTTCTTGCGCCACTCGGCGAGGAGCTGACCGACGGTCGTGTTGCCGTGCCCGACGGTGTCGCCGGTTGCGATGGCCGCCTGCATCTCCCTGAGGGCTTTCTTGGCCTTCGCCTCGGTGGGGGCGATGCGGCGGTGCTTCTTGCCCTCGATTCGCACCTGGGCGATCCATCGAATGCGGTCGGGTGCTTCATCGCGGCCGGGCTTCACCTCCCGATAGACCGATCCCTCGCCGTTGCCTCGCGACATGTTGTATCCTCCGATATCGGTCAAGTGGGCCACGTGGTGGGCCACACCAAGCGTACAACTACGAATCTCGACGAACAAGTAAGTCATCATTAGACCAGCTAGATACCCATTCATTGAACAGTGACGAACAATGGCGAACGATTTGTGTATCCATGGCATGGAAGAGGTCAAGGGTTCGATTCCCTTTAGCTCCACGAAGAAACCCCAGGTCACAGACCTGGGGTTCTCTCGTTTTCGGAACAAGCTCGGGTGAGTGAGTAACGGGGTGAGTAACGGAAACGGTCAGAAGTTCGGCAGTCAACCGCGTGTTGGCTCGTTCCTGATGAAGTGCGGTGAGGGTCGGTCGACCTGTCCCGACTGGGAACGCCTCGGTTGGCTGTACACAGTTCCGCTTCGGGGACACTCATTACCGTGTCTCAGGCGCTCTCGCCGAACCGTCACCGCTTGTGTGATCGATCAGGTGCCGTTGGGGCACCTGTTGCCCGACAGCGGGGCTTGGTGCGTGGGTGCCCAAGCAGCGGAGTCGTCGCCCGAGTCAGAGTCGATGGGTTACCCGGGTGGCCGTGACGTCCTTGCCCCGAGCGTCGGCGAACACAGTCGTGTCGACAATCGACTCCCAAAACGTCGGCGATATCACGGCGGTTGCTGCTCGGATCGTCGATGCCGGATCGCGCGGTGGCACATGTGTGATGCCGGTGGATGGTCTACCCGTCGCGAACTACCTGCTCAGACAACCTTTTCCCAATCCGCGCGGCCTCTAATTGCTCGCCGTCGTCGATCGGTGTGGCTCCACCGTTTGGGGGACGGTACGGGTGGAACTCGGATCGAGGATCAGGTCGATCGGTTGCGGTCAGCGGCGCTTGTGTGCCGGTCGACTAAGGCTTCGAGTTGTTGTGTGGGGAGGCGGACGCTGCGTCCGATGTGGATGGGGGAGAGTTCGCCGCGCCAAATTAGTTCGTAGATCGTGGATCTGCTGAGCGAGAGCAGTTCGGCAGCACGGGCGATGCTGACAAGGATCGGGGTGGTGTTCGCCAGAGCGTCGACTCGATGTGCTGTTGATGTCATGGTGCGATCTCCCGGGCTGGGCCTGGCTATGCGGCTTCTCGAAGCCGCATAGGAATGACGCCTTCTCCGCTCACAAGAACGCCCAGGAACATGCCGTCTCGTTACAACGAATTCCATTGGCGCAACATTGACGCCGCGCGTCGGATGTTTCACGGCTCGACCGGGTTCGGCCAGTGTCGACGCGCTGGATCGAATGAGACGTTGCGCTGTCGCGTTAATCACCGCGCGACCGGCCGTTTGGCTGTCAACGACTATGGTCCCGAGTCGATGGTTGAGAGGACGCTTGACTCGACGTTCGGGGACGATGAGTCGTCGGCATTCAAAAGTCGGGTCAACCTGTTCGCTGCGCGCCGAGCCGTTGATCGGCTTGCCGATGAGTATCCGCCGACGGTGTTGGCGCGAGCGTTTTGGGTCTATGTGGGTCTGTTCGATCTCGCTGAGCACGACGGCGCGGTTCGGGTGTTGGCAGCGGAGTTTGGGTCAACGTTCGCGATGACGAAGACTTCGTGGCTGCGTTATCGCACCGTGTTGCAGCGGGCGGGTCTGATTGAGGTCGGCAGGGTCGGGACTGCGAAGCCTTTGCGCCTGCTTGTGCCGGGCCCCTGATTCGCCGACCTGGGCCACCAAATTTCGGCGCATCACCGCCCGTCCTCACACGTGGTGGACGGATTGATTGTTGGGGGCCGTCGAAGTCTGCCCAAGGGCGGCCATCTGGCTTCTGCCCACTGATGGCCATCTGAACGCGCAGAGTAATCAGTTGCCGCGGCAGCGATCGCGGCATACCGAATCCTCTCTGTGTCAAGTGGTTGTTTCGGCTCGTGTGGAGGCGCCCGCGATCGACCGCCGTGGCTGGCGGGCGTATCGTGGTCGGTGGGTCCGGGAGTGACTTCGCCGAAGAACTGACCGTAGGGATGTGAGGTCAGTCGCGCTGGCTTCGAGACGCTCCCGTTCGTCCTCCCGGGCCTTTTGTCAGCGACCTGTGCGTCGGGCGTCGATGAGCAGCTGGCGGTAGGCGGCGTTGCTGATCTGACGCTTCAGAGCGCGGATCCCCTCGCGCTTGGTCTTCCCTGCGGCGACCTTGCGCTCGAAGTAGGCGCGGCCGTCGGAGTGCGCTTGGCGCAGCTGACAGATCGCCGCCATGTGCAATGCATGATTGAGGTTGCGGTTCCCGCGCTGCGACAACCGATGCACGCTGCGACCGCCCGAGGAGAACTCCACTGGTGCGGTGCCGTTGTAGGCGGCGAAGTGATCCCGGTTTGAGAACCGGTGGATGTCGCCGGTGAACCCGATCAGCATCGCGGCGATGATCGGGCCGATCCCGAACAGCTCCGTCACCGTGGTCCCGGACGCGAGGACCGCCGCACGGATGCGTTTGTGGGACGCCTTGAGTTGCTCGTCGAGGGTCCGGATCTCTGCCAGCAGCTCGACTGCGAGGTCGTAGCGG
>JANOTN010000321.1:0-2348 GCA_031416375.1 Ilumatobacteraceae bacterium | reverse complement strand
GCGGCTTGATCAACGAGAAGCTGATCAAGAGCATGATCGCCCGAGCGGGAGAGGTCGCCGCCGAACCCGGGCGGTGGTGGTGCGACCAACTCAACAACCACGACGCAATCGCCGGTTATGTGCCACTTGGTGAGGAGATCTGGGTCCAGACCGCCGGGCGGATCGATGCGTTTGTTCATGCGGTTGGCACCGCTCACTCCCTCCACGGTGCAGCCGGAGCGATACGCGCCCACGGCACCGAACTTCACGTCACCGCGGTCGAACCGGCAGAGTCCGCGGTTCTCTCCGGCGGGGTGACCGGCTCGCACAAGATCGAGGGAATCGGGATCGGCTTCATCCCGCCACTGTGGGAACCGGACCAGGTCGACGAAATCCAAACCGTCGCAACCGACGACGCGATCGCCATGGCCCGACAACTCGCACGCGAAGAAGGACTTTTCGCAGGTGCTTCCTCCGGTGCCAACGTCGTGGCCGCTCTGCGCGTCGCAGAACGTCTCGGCCCGGAAGCCACGGTCGTCACGATCCTGTGCGACTCAGGATTGCGCTACCTGTCCACAGAGCTGTACAACCAGCCATGACAACCACGCCGCCCCGATGACGCCCGACCACGTCGCGCCCGAAGCTGCTAGCGACGTACCCGATCGATCGAAGCCACGATTCGGCGCATTGGTTCTGCCGAACGAACCGTGGCCCGACCTCGTCAGCCGATGGCGTCGCCTCGAAGATGGCGGCCTCGACTCGCTGTGGTCCTGCGATCATTTCACCAACCCGCACCGACCCGGCGAACCATGGTTCGAGGGATGGACCAGCCTGACCGCGCTCGCAGCAGCCACCACTCGCGTACGTGTCGGGCTCCTCGTCGGTGCCGTGGTATCTCGAACTCCGATGCTGCTCGCCAAGCAGGCACAGACAGTCGACCATCTCAGCGCAGGGCGTCTCGAGATCGGACTTGGAGCCGGCGGTGCACCAAGCGATCAATCAATGTGGGGAGTCGCCGAATGGTCCGACATCGAGCGCGCTGAACGCTTCGGCGAGTACGTCACGCTGGTTGATCGCCTCACTCGTGAGGACACAGTGAGCTTCGCGGGCCGCTGGTATTCCACGGACGGGGCAGCGATGGCACCGGGGTTTGTTCAGCGTCCACGACCACCGTTGGTCTTGGCTGCGCATGGCCGACGAACGCTCGCGGTCGCAGCCCGACACGCCGACACCTGGAACACATTCGGTCCGACACTCAACGACGCCATCGAGAGCCGACACCGGCTGCAAGCGGAATGCGTGGCGATCGGACGCAATGCCAGCGAAATCCGCTGTTCGGTGCTGCTCGGCCTCGTCGAGGACACCGCGTGGACGTCGCCCGCACAGTTCGAGGATCTCGTCGCAGCATGGAGCGACGCCGGCTTCGACGAGTTCTTGTTTTACGACCCACCATACGCCCGCGCCGGAGTCCACTTGGCCGAACCGGCCGCCGTCGACGAGATCCTCGCCTCCAGCCTGCCTCGCCTTCGCCACGATCTCCCCTGACCGCCACAACCTGACCGATCACATCGTCACGACCACCGCCGTCGCCAGTACCACGCCAGCGGCGAGAGGCACGCGCAGCAACGACGGCCACGCTCGCCGGCAACCCAGACCGGTGCCCGCCGTCGCGCAAAGCCCGCTCCACAACGCCACCAACTCAATCACCCACGCCCGCGGCGCGCCAATCCCCGTCACCCCGTTGTGCGGCACGAACCGCATCCAAATCGCCCCAAGCGCGAACGTCGCCAACACCGCAAAGATCGCCTCCAACAACCAACGCGCCTCGAACACGCCCGATACTGAGCCCGCCGATACGAGCCCTAAGCGATTCCACCACCGGACAGGACCGAACACGCAAAAGCGAGAATCTCGAGATCCTGACGGAACAACACCGGCCGATACTGCAACGGGAGCAGCCACTCTGCAACGAGAGTCGCCCCGAAGGCACCTACGAACACCGGATGCGTCAACAACGACTTCGACGGCGAAGCGTCGGCCGCAGCTCTGCTCCCCTCGGTCTCGAACACGTGCGTTCCCATCGGATCCTCCGCAGTCAGCCTTTCAGAAACGACGGCACCACCACTCGGAAGCCCCGTACCACAGTAGGAAGTGTCGCGCCCAGAACTCCCCAGCGGTTCGACCGAACGAGACCTCGGAGGTCGGGCCGACTTTGTCTACTTGTTCCGTCGGAGGTCGTCGGCTGTCCCCGTGACGGTGAGGCCGAGTCGTTCGGCCCCACCGTCAGGGAGCAATGCGTCAGCCTCCGGTGTACTCGAGGATGTAGAGGCCGAAGTCGCGATCGCTGGCGAGCACGTAGATGTTGCCGT
>JANOTN010000320.1:0-2061 GCA_031416375.1 Ilumatobacteraceae bacterium | reverse complement strand
GGTCACTGGGGTATGTCGAAGATGACGGCGAGCATTTCTCGGAGTTGTGCGAGTGTCGCCGGGCCGATGTTGCCGACTGGTTCGCCGAGCCGTGCCGGCGATACTGAGCGCACGTGCTGACATTGACCGGCGGAGCGATGTTGAAGGCCCGAGCGCTCGTCCGGCTCGATCACCACTTCTGTCGCGAAGCCTCGAAGCCGTGTCGTCAACGGCACAACGTGAACAACTGATGGCTCCGCATCCAGAATCGCCTGGGCGGTGACGACAACGGTTGGGTGCTGAAATTCCGCTTCTCGACCTGCCGGCATTCCGAGCTCGACGCAGACGACATCACCCGAGTTCAGCATCGAGCCACGCCGTCTCGTCGGCCGTGAGTTTGGTATTGAGTTGGTGGCCTATATGGTCCTGACGTAGCCGGCGAACAGCAAGCGTGACAGTTTGGCCGACGGTGCTGCCGAGGTCGGCTGCAAGACGCTTCAACTCTGAGTGGGTCGAGGAATCGATTCGAACACTGGTCGTGTGCATGCAGTTTATGCTACTCGGTTGCATGCAGTGTTGATTGGGGGTGCCTGCATCGGGACCGGCCTCACGGTCTCCACGTTCCAGGTCCGATCGCCGTGCGATACGGTCATCGACACACCACGACGGGGACCAAGAGGTATCAACCATGGCTGGAAAATTCGAACGCTACAAAGATGCGTCGGGGGACGCGTCAGCCCTGAACGGGATCGAGTCGGCTCGCACCAACGCTCCCGACGCTGTACTCGACGACCAAACTGACTGAGACGGTTCGACAGCATGTGTGGTCGGTTCGTTTCGGCTTCCTCACCGGAACGGATTGCCGCCTACTTCGGTGCTGAGACCGACGTCGAGACGCTTGGCGAAAACTACAACGTTGCGCCCACGAACGATATCTACGCTGTCGTCGCCGATCAGGACGGCGTGCCGCAGATCCAGGTCTTCCAGTGGGGGCTGATCCCTGTGTGGGCGAAGGAACGCAAGATCGGCCAGCGAATGATCAATGCCCGTTCCGAAACGCTGGCGGCAAAGCCGGCATTCAAAGGCGACTTCAAGAAGCATCGATGCATCATTCCGATGGACGGATTTTACGAATGGACCGCCGGCGTCGAGGGCGGTCCCATCACCAAGGCCGGCAAGCTTGCCAAACAGCCACATCTCATCCATCGGATCGATGGGGAACCGTTGGCTGTCGCCGGGTTATGGTCGGCCTGGAAGGACCGTTCAGAAGGCCCTGACGCCCCGTGGCTGCACAGCGCGGCGGTGGTGACGACGAGCGCCAACGCCACGATGACACCGATCCACAACCGGATGCCGGTGATCCTTCCCCGGGCGATGTGGACGATGTGGCTCGACCCGACGAACCAGAACATCGATGTGCTGGCGAGTCTGCTGGTGCCAGCCGCCGATCACATCCTGACGACACGTGAAGTGTCTGCAGATGTCAACAACGTGAGAAACAACGGCATCGAGCTGATCGCCCGTCGCGAGCTAATTGGCGAGTGATATCGCCATCTGAGCGAGAGCCGAGTCGACGTCGTCGCTCGTTGTTTGCCAACTCGTAACCAGGCGGATCACGCCGGGCCGGATTCGATAGAACAACAGTCCGGCGGCCTCCAGGCGCGCAGCGGCTTCGTCGCTGATTTCGGCAAACACGATGTTGACATCGGGGCTGTTCAGTAACGACACGCCCAACCTCTGCAGACCGTCTGCCAATCGCGCCATCATCGCGTTGCTGTTGGCGGCCAGCCGTAACCACAGATCGTTCTCCAAGTACGCCGACAGCTGTGCTGACTGGAAGCGCATCTTCGAAGTGACATGACCTGAGCGCTTGGTGCGGTAGACGAGTTGATCGGCTGCTTGATCGTCGAACGACACGATCGCCTCGGTGCTGAGCACCCCGTTCTTGGTCGCTCCCAGCGACACGATGTCGACACCCGCCCGCCACGTCAGGTCGGCCGGCGAGCATCCGAGCGCCACGATGGCGTTGGCGATCCGAGCCCCATCGATGTGCATGCGCAGGTCACGTTCACGAGCGATCGC
>JANOTN010000319.1:0-22687 GCA_031416375.1 Ilumatobacteraceae bacterium | reverse complement strand
AGCCGACCAGCTCGGCCAGCTCGGCCTTGGCTGCGGCGGGCAGGTTGTTCGTGCCGTAATCGAAATAGGCGGCTGCCACGACCATGTCGTCGTCGCGGCGCCACTCGTGCAAGCGGGGTCCGGTGTGGCCGCGGCCCGACGCCGGCTTGGCGGTGGCATGGAGCCGGCAGCCACACTCGTCGGGCAACAGCTCGGTGAGCACGCACCGTCCGCACTCGTCGACGGTCTCGTCGTAGTCGGTCATGACACAACGAGGTTCGCGCATCCCGAGGTTGTGCGCACAAGCCGAGGAACCTTCGCGCCAAGGCCCGCTGTACGCATCGGCGAACGGGCCTGCACGCCCCGCTGACGTGCCGGGCAATGTTCTCGCCCAGGACGGCGGGTTCTGATCACACGTTACTCAGGCTCGCCGAGAACACGGTCGAACAAGACCAACAGCTCGGGGAGCGAAAGGCCGGTCTCCCTGGAGATGCGGTTGACGTGGCTCCGTGATGAGTTCCGGACGTTCGTCGTTCCGAAGTCATCATGCTCGATGTTGAGCAGCGACCTCACCGCTTTGCGCAGGTTCGTCCACGATGCGCCGATCTTCCGCCGCGCCGCTATTACGGCCGCCTCCGGTGAGTCCTCGGGCCACGCCTGTTCGGCTCGGCTCACCAGGTGCGTGCGCGGCGCCTGGCCCGGTCGCTTCACAGCATCTTGTAGCGCATTACATGCGATGCGGAACTCTTCGACCAACGCTTCGCAGCGCGCACGCAGTTCTTCGACCTCTGGCCCGTAGCTGCGCACCGGCTTGGGGTTGGCGGCCATCCAGTCGACGATCCGCATCTCCCGAACATCGAAGGCTGCCCTGTCCAGGACCTTCAACTCGAGGAACACCCTCCAGTCAATGTCACGCTTCTCGTCGCCATTGCAGCGGCCACACGCGAGCACCAGGTTGCCGATGTGGTTGCCACCGTCCCGCTCCGCGTGGTCAGTGTGGGCATCGCGGTCGCCACGAATCAGTTCGACATCGCAATACGCACACCGCGACTCGAAGTACTCCCAAAGCGGGTCGATGGATGTGGGGCCGGGATCGATGATTTCGTCAATCGCTCGCTTCATCACGTTGCGAGCCTGAGCATGTGTGTACCGCTTGCGCGGCTTCGTCCTAGTCGCCACGTCATCATCGTTTCACGTCGGTCACCGGACAGTCCCCATCCGCGTTCCAAGTCACTACGTCGTCCCGGACGCAGCGACTCCGTCCCCCACGAGGCCTCCAACCGAGGCGAAATCTACGCTGCCGTCGATGCGCTGACGCCGAGCATGTCTCGGAACGATGCCGAAGCGCCGATCGGCGCTACTCAGCCAGGGCGAACCGGGCGTGATCTCGAGCGCGCGTTCTGCTCGGATCGCGTATCTCCGAGGGAGCGCGGATCGACCAGGCAGTTCTGCGCTTGCGCGCCACACAGAGATCCCGGTCGGCCAGGAGCGTCAGCGCAACGTCGACCAAGGCGACCATCGCGCCCACTGCCGGGGGAGCCTCGCCGTACAATGCCCCGGCATCCCGATGGACGACCAGCTGCTCGAGCGACTGAAGGAAGCAGGTGGCTTGATCCTCTCGGGGGTCAATGATTGAGACAGTTGTTCGTCGGGCAGTTCGCTCGACTCCGTACTCCTCCAGCCCAAGGGCGCAGCCGGCTTCGCCGTGCTCACCGAGCCCTTCGCCGACCAAGTGGCGCGCGCCTCCGACCGACCAACCAGTACCCGTGGTGGTGCTCCCGCACCCCATGCAGAACCTCAGCGCCGACGAGCTCGAGCAGCGCGCCATCGTGCTGGCCGACGCAACCCAACGCATCCTGCGCGGTGAGTGGGACTGACGCCGGATGGACCGCATCGTGCGCGGGTGATGGTTAGATCGTCAGCGTGACAGCCGTCGATGGACCTCGTCCGCCCAAATCGAAGGTGAGTGAGCAACTGGCCGACCGGTTGCGCAGCGAGATCGCCAATGGCGTCTACCGGCCCGGCCAGTTCCTCCCTCCAGAAACACTGCTGATGGCCCACTACGGAGTGGGTCGTCCGAGCATGCGCGAGGCGCTGCGCATCCTCGAGTCCGACGGGCTGATCCGCATCGTGCGGGGCGCGAGCGGTGGCGTCGAGGTGCTCGCGCTGGACCCGCAGGCGCTCGCTCGTCGCGCTGGCCTGTACCTGCAGCTGCACGGGGCGGACCTGGCCGACATCCGCGTCGCCCGGGATCTCATCGACCCCGGCGCGGTCCGCTTGGCGGCAGTCCGCCACGACGTCGACGACGTCTCGCGACTTCGCGGCATCATCGGCCTCGTCCGGGTCTGTCGGAGCGGCCAGGCGTTCGGCGAGATGGCGGCCGACTTCGTCGAGTCGCTGCTGGTGGCGTCCGGCAATCGCACGTTGGCGCTGTTCGCCGTGATGATCGACCGTCTGATGCGCCAGGAGTTCCACCGCTTCATCGACGTCGACGACGGCGATTGGGCCTCGGGGGTCAAGGGCGAGTGGTTCGCCGACCAGTGGACGGTCGTGGTCGATCGGATCGAGGCGGGCGACGCCGAAGGAGCGGAACGGGCGTGGGCCCAGCATCGCGCCGAGGTCGACCCGACCCGGTCGGACGGGGATGCCCGACGGCTGGTTATCTACCCGACACCGAGCCAGGAGAACTGACCGAGAAAATCCTATACAGGATTATCGAACTCATGGTACCGTTCCCCACCTGGTCGCTGCGGGGGGCGCAGCGGCACTGGCCATGGGGAGAACGATGGACCTGACCGGCGGTTTGACCGCTTCCGACGACCTGCCGATCCTGGATCCGGCGCGTGACCTCGCGGTCGGCGAGAACCACGCATTCTGGGTCTTCGACAACCACGGTGAGTACGCACTGCTGAACTGCCACGTGCAGGCTGGCGGCGTGATGGGCCAGACCTGGCCCGCGTGGGACGTGCGACGCGTCGGATACGCGATCACCGCACCGAACGACCGGCTGTTCATCGACTGGGCGGTCGATCCGGGGACCACGCACGACACGCTGGTGACCGGCGGGTGGACGTTCCGCTGCATCGAACCGATGTTGAAGTGGAGCGCCACCTACCGCGGGGCCCCCGTGGTGACCACGACGACCGAACACCGTCGCGGTGTGAACGACCTCGCGGGGCCACGAGCGCCGGTCGAGGTCGATCTCCAGCTGACGATGGCGATGCCGCCATGGGTGCAGGGTGACTTCGCCGAAGACCTGCCCGGCCGGGACACGGGCTTGACGTTCATCGGCATCCCCCGCTTCGAGCAGCTGTACCGGGCCAGCGGGTCGATCACCGTGGACGGCGTGCAACGGTCGTTGGAGGCCACTGGCCTCCGCACGCACCGCTACGGCGCGCGCACGCTGGTGAAGATGCGTGGCCACTCGTGGCTGACGGCGCTGTTCCCCAGCGGTCGGGCGTTCGGATCGATGAAATTCCCGGATCCGGTGAACGGCGGCGACCTGTTCCGCGAAGCCTGGGTCAGCGGTTCCGACGGGCTTGTCGGGGCTCGCCTGATCGACTCGCCGTGGCTCACCCGGCTCGATTGCACGGGGGAGACCTGGAGCGTGCAGCTCGACACCCCCGACGGACCGACCGAGATCCAGGGCGAGACCGTCGCGGTGTCCTACTCGATGGGCATGGGTGTGAACCACGCACCCGGCTCGTACGTGCTCGCTCACGGGATGGCGAAGTTCACCTGGGACGGCGAGACGGCCTACGGGCTGATTGAGCGTTCGGCGCCGATCGAGGAGCTGTCATGAGGCAGACCGAGACCTCCCTGATGGACCAGGCCATGTCGGCTACCGGCCTGTCCGACTTCGGCGACCACCAGGAGTTCCGCACGGGTCTGCGCGTCCTCGTCGGCGCCGCCGAGGAAGCCGGTGTCACCGGCGAGACGTTGGCCGGGTTGGAAGCAGGGTGGCTCGCCTCGTTGCAGATCCGCCTGCAGATGGTGCAGCTCCGCAAGGAGCACCCTGAGATCGCCGCCCAGCCGATCGAGGGCCCGCTGGCGGTCATCGGCCTCCCACGGACCGGCACCACGGCACTGGTCGACCTGCTCGCCCAGGACCCGGCGGCTCGAGCACCGCTGCAGTGGGAGACGGCCAACCTGTTCCCCCCGTCGTCCAAGGACGGTTGGGCGACTGACCCGCGCATCGCCGGCCTGCAGGCCGTGTTCGACCAGATGGCCTCGGTGAACCCGATCGTCGCACTCGGGCTGCACACCTTCGGGGCGATGCTGCCCGACGAGTGCAACTCGTTCCTCACGCTCGACTTCTGGAGCCCGAACGCCAACGTCACCAGGGCACTCCCGTCGTACAGCGAGTGGATGCGGTTCAGCGGCCTCGTCCGGCCGTACGTGACGCACCACATGGCCCTGCAGCATCTGCAAACTCACGGGCCCGCCGGGCGATGGACGTTGAAGTCCCCGTTCCACCTTTTCGCGATCCCGCAGTTCCTCTACCAGTACCCGGACGCGATGCTGGTGCACACCCACCGCAACCCGATCGAGCTGATGCCGTCGATGTGCGGGCTCTACGCCACCATCCGCGGCCAGGGCCCCGGGGACCCTGGCCGGCTGGAGACCGGTCCAGAGCTGCTGAAGCTATGGGGCACGGGCCTGCAACGTGGCATCGCGGCACGACGCGATCCGGCGATCGAGGCACGCGTGTTCGACGTGTCGCACAAGGCGATCGCCGCCGACCCGATGGGCACCGTGCGGTCGGTGTACGACCACTTCGACCTGCCCTTCACCGCAGCCGCCGAGCAGGCAATGCGCGCCTGGATCGAGCATCCGGCCCAGCACATGAGCTCGGTGAAGTTCTCCCTCGCCGACTTCGGCCTCGACGCCGACCAGGTGGAAGCCGGCTTCGGCGACTACGGCGCACGGTTCGGGCACCTGTTCTGAGCGCCACCGTGAAAGCGACTCTCACCCACCTGCAGCGCCTCGAGGCCGAGAGCATCCACATCATGCGCGAGGCCGTCGCCCAGAGCGAAGGGCCCCTCTGCTGTACTCGATCGGCAAGGACAGCGGCTGCATGCTGCACCTCGCGCGCAAGGCGTTCTACCCCTCCAAGCCACCGGTCCCGTTGCTCCACGTCGACACCACCTGGAAGTTCCGGGAGATGTACGAGTTCCGCGAGCGCATGGTCCGCGAGAGCGGCATGGACCTGCTCGTCTGCCAGAAGCCGGAGTGCCTCAGCCTCGGCATCAACCCGTTCGACCACGGCTCGGCGACCCACACCGACATCTGGAGCACCGAAGGCCTCAAGCAGGCACTCGATCACCACGGCTTCAACGCGGCGTTCGGTGGGGCCCGCCGCGACGAGGAGAAGTCGCGGGCCAAGGAGCGGGTGTTCTCGATCCGGTTCGCACAGCACCGCTGGGATCCAGACCGCGCACAGAACGCTCACCGCCCCACACAGAAGAGGCCCATCGAGCGCGGTGACCGCGCCGAGAATCGGCGATCAGTGCTCCTGTGACGCGGCCTGACCCCGCGGTGGGCGACGCTCGATAACGCGAGCGAAGTAAACCCCTGCGACCGCCGGCCGACGCCGCACGGGTTCGGCCCTTACCTGGTGCCCCCGATCGCCCGTCGGAGGACGCGCCCGATGCGCCGATCGGCGCTCGCCACGGTGCGGGCACCGGCCGCGAATATGCGCCGTCCGTTCTGTGTGCCTCATCGGAATCCGAGGCGGGTCAACTTGAGTCCCGCCTGGTTCGACAAGTCCACGGAACGCGGCGCTCAGGAGACTGGAATCGAGACAGGACTAGCAGGCGACCACCATCGAGATGTCACTGACACCGCCAACCAGGCACCGAGCGCGCCGCCAACAGAACCAGCGGCGAGATCACCGAGCGTGTCGGCATGGGTGAGATGCAGGTTGCCAACGCCGGCCCGCATGATCCGGTTCGCCACTCTTCTTGCTGACCCGTCGTTGTGGGCAGCACCATCGTCGGACCTCGAGGACCGGGTCGTCGCGGCGATCACGAGCGAGGCGGCGCCGGCTGGTTCCACGACGTCGGAGTACGTCGTCTACGGCCGACGCGGCCGCTGGCGATGGCTGACCGCCGGAGTCGCGGCAGGTGCGGCTGTGGCCGCTGCCGTTGCGGCGATCATCGTGGTGTCGACCCGCGACACGCAGCAGCAACCGGACTTCGCCGCGCCCTTGGCCGGCACGGAGCTGGCTGCCGGCCTGCGTGGCACGGCCGACGCGACGATCACGCGCACCGGCGTCTACATCGCCGTGAAGGTTCCCGGCTTGCCCCGCCGTGACGGAGGTGAGTTCTACGAGATGTGGCTGAAATCATGCGACGGCGAATTGCTCATCCCGGCGGGCACCTTCCATGACCTCGCCGACGCCGTCGGCTGGGCAGGCGTCGATCCGAACGACTTCCCGATCGTCACCGTCACCCGCGAAACAGCAGCCGGGCCCCAAGCCATCGAGCAGGGTTCATCGGGCGAAGTGGTCGTCAAGGGCCAGCTCGCCGAGTGCCCGGCCGGCTGACTTCTGCGTCAGGCAACGCACGCTCTGCACGCTGCGACGAGCGCCTTGTCGCCACGTGTGGAGCCGCTCACCGAGTCGCGAGCGCGTCGCGGAGCCTCATGATCGCAGGATTGCTGCGCAGGGTGGAACGGGTGACGAACTCGACTCGTCGTTCGTGCCCCACATCGATTGCCCGCGCAACTGCGACGCCTTTCGGCACGTCGACGAGCGCCAGCTCGGGCAGCAGCGTCACCGCGCCGGCGGCCCGGACCACGTCGAACGCGATGTGGTGATCCTCGGTCTCCACGATCACGTTCGGCTCGAAGCCCGCGGCTCGACATACCCTCCGGGCGGCAGCACCGTGCCGGCTGTGGGGCCCACCCAACACCCAACGATCGTTGGCGCAGTCGGCGAGTGTGCGCACGTTCCTTCGCCGAGACGTGACGAGCCGCAGGGGATCGATTCGGATCAACGTGCGGTGCAGATCGGTGGTGCGGAGATCGACTGCTTCGGCATCGGTGATGGCGGCGTCGGCCTCGCGCGCTTCGACCAGTTGGAGGGCTTGTTCCGGCTCGGCGTCGAACACCACGATGTCGATCTCGGGCGCGAGTTGCTCGCGAACCGGCATCAACAGGGTCGGGATTGCGGTCGGGAACGATGCGATCGACAAGGTGGTCCGGTGACGGTCGCCGGCGCGCGCGACGTCCTCGAACGCCGTTCGGACGAAGTCGAGAAGCTCGCCGGCTCGCCGGGCCATCACCTCACCGGCCGGCGTGAGCGCGATCCCGCGATTCGATCGTTCCACGAGGACCACGCCTGACTCGCGTTCGAGTGCCGCGAGTTGTTGGGACACGGCCGATGGCGAGTAGCCGAGCGAGCGGGCAGCGCCGGCGACGGTGCCAGCGGTCGAGACGGCGTGGAAGACACGCAGCCGCTCGAGTGATGTCGAGGGAAGCACCATCAGTTGAACTTACTGCACGGGTCACGTATCGTCGCTTTTCATTGCGGTGCTTGAGTGACAGAATCGTCGGATGTCGATCGACACGGACGTGAACGCCGCCTCGCTCGGGCACACGGCGCACGTGTTGCCCTGGATGAGCGATGCAGCCAACGATCGGCGCCGGCAGATCCTGCAGGCCCTCGACCTCGATGACGTGCGCGCCGCCGACGATCGGTTGCACGCGCTGATCGAACGCAATCGGTGGACCCACGACCAGGAGTGCATCAACCTCAACCCGGCGTCGAACGCGATGAACCCCCGGGCCGAAGCGGTTCTCGCCGCCGGTCTCACCACCCGTGCTTCGCTGGGGCACGCCGGCGAGAAGTACGAGATGGGTCTCGAGGCGATCGAGGAGATCGAGGTGATCGCGGCCGGCGCGGCCCGCCGGGTGTTCCAAGCGGAGCACGTGGAGATCCGTGTCGGCAGCGGTGCGCTCGCCAATCTGTACGCCTTCATGGCCACGTGCCGACCCGGAGATTCGATCATCGTTCCGCCGGCGACGATCGGTGGGCACGTCACGCATCGCGCCCCGGGCGCCGCCGGGCTGTACGGGCTGCAGATCCACGAGTGTCCCATCGACGCGTCGGCCTACACCATCGACGTCGCCGGGTTGGCGGCACTCGCCGAGCGGGTGCGGCCCAAGCTGATCACCACCGGAACGAGCCTTAACCTCCATCCGCACCCGGTGGCCGAGATCAGGGCGATCGCCGACACGGTCGGAGCGTTCGTGCTGTTCGACGCCGCTCACGCGTGCGGGATGATCGCCGGTGGCATGTGGCGCAACCCGCTGCACGAAGGCGCCGACCTGATGACGATGAGCACGTACAAGAGCCTCGGCGGTCCGGCGGGTGGGCTCGTGTTCACCAATCGGTCCGACCTCGCCGAGCGGCTCGACGCGATCGCCTACCCGGGGCTCACGGCAAACTTCGATGTCGCCAAGAGCGCTGCCCTGGCGATCACGATGTTCGACTGGATCGAGTTCGGGCCCAGCTATGCGGCAGCGATGGTGGACAACTCGATCACCCTTGCCCGCGAACTCGAGGAACGTGGTCTCCCGGTGTTCCGCACCGATCGCGGCCCGACCGGTACGCATCAGTTCGCGCTCGACATGTCGGCGGGCGGCGGCGGGCATGCCGCGGCGCTGCGGCTCCGCCAGGCCAACCTCCTCACGTGCGCGATCGGCCTCCCGCACGACGAGGGAGCCGGGCTGCGGTTCGGAACGCCGGAGATCACGCGACTCGGCATGACCCCCGACGACATGCCCGAGCTCGCCGATCTGATCGCCACCGGTCTCGGCGCCGACCCGACCGCGGCCGCCGCCCGCACCAGCGCGATGCGCCGGCGCTTCGACACCATGTCCTTCGTCCGCAGCTGACCCGTCGACGCACCAGGAGATTCTGATGGCAACCGATTCGACCGAGCCGGCGGCGATTTCCGCTGAGCAACTCGAGACCTTCCACCGCGACGGGGTGCTCGCCCTCCCCAGTCGCTTCACCACGGACGAGATCGCCGCGCTCACCGCGGCGTTGGCGGAGCTGATCGCCGACGACGTGCCGGAGAACATCCGCGAAAAGGCGAGTGGGGTCGTACGCACGTCGTTCGATCTCCATCGCCGCCACTCGATCTTCCATCGATTGGTCAACGATGCGCGATTCGTCGTCCCCGCCCATCAGATCCTGGGCGACGGTCCCGTGTACGCCATGCAGGTGAAGGTCAACGCCAAGGAGGCCTTCACCGGGGAGCAATGGCAGTGGCACTACGACTTCGCCACGCACCACCGGGAGGACGGCGTGCAGGAACCGATTGCGCTCAACATGCACGTCTTCCTCGATGAGGTGACCGAGTTCAACGGACCGCTGATGTTCGTGCGCGGTTCGCACCTCGACGGCCCGCCTCCTACAGAGCTCGACACCACGACGACGAGCTACCCGTTGTGGACGGTCGGTCCGTCCGTCGTCGGTCCGCTCGCTCAGCGAGGCGGGTTGGTGTGCCCGAAGGGGCCTGCCGGCACGATGCTGATCTTCGGCGACGCAATGGTGCATGCCTCGCCCCCCAACATGTCGCCATGGACTCGACGGATCTTTTCGTTGATCGTGAACCCAGTGAGCAATCGCCAGACAACGTTCCGCCGCCCCGCCTACATCCACGACCGCGACTTCACACCCTTGATCGCCAGGGACGAACCGCTGTTCGCGCCGGTCTGACGTGAGCACCACCGTGGCCGACCACGCGCTGCGCCGTCCGAACTGGATGCGCGTCGACTTCGACGTGTTGCGAGCGAACTATGAGGAGGCAGTCCGTCGCAGCGGCAACCGGCGTGTTGCCGCCGCGGTGAAAGCCGATGCGTACGGACACGGCGTCGTCGGCGTCTCACGTGCCCTGGCCGATGCCGGCTGCGACTCGCTGTGGACCGGCCACATCAATGACGCGTTGGCGATCCGGGCAGCCGGGATCGACGCCGCCGTCGTCCTGTTCGGTGGGTACACACCCGACCAGATTCCGGCGCTCGTCGCCGCCGGCCTCATGCCCACCGTGGTCGATCTCGCCGGCGCCGCCGCGGCGGCGAGATCGAACGCGACCGTGTACGTGAAGGTCGATGCCGGGCTCGGGCGCCTCGGTGTTCCCGTGGGGTCTGCGCGAGAGGTGATCCGCGAGATGGCTGCGATGCCCGGGATCACGATCGGGGGTATCTACACGCACCTCCCCTTCGCCGACCAGGCCGGCCGGGAATGGGCCGTCAGCAAAGGTGCGGTGTTCACCGAACTACTCGATGGGCTGGCCCGCGACGGCGTCCGTCCGGCGTTCACACAGATGTGGGGGAGCAGCGGACTGCTCGCCGACCTGCCAGATGCGACCAACGCCGTGTGCGTCGGCCACGCGCTCTACGGCCTGTCGCCGTTCACCGACCCGACACTGACCGATGCCGTCCTGCCGCCTGTGCTCACAGAAGTCGGCTCCCGCTTGATCCACGTCGCCGATCACCCCCACGACGTCGGTGCTGGCGGCTACCTCTCACGTGGAGTGTCACGGGTGGGCGTCATCCCGTTCGGTGTGACCGACGGGCAGCGCCGGATCAGCTCGCACCGCGAGTCACACGGGCTCGTTCGTGGCCGCCGCGTGCCGCTGCTCGGCACCTCGCTGGAGCACACTGTTCTCGATCTTGCAGCGTTCCCGACGCAGCGGTGGGTGATCAGGTGCTGCTGGTCGGCAGCGACGGCGGCAAACGAATCACGTTGGCGGAGTGGGCGACCTCGGTCGGTTGCAGCGAAGTCGACGCCGTCCTGGCCATTTCCGGCCGCGTCGACCGCCGTGGGGCCGACGCGCGATCCAAGTGGTCCTGAGCCGAGCCGCGCCCCGAACGCCGACGCGCTGGTTTGGCCGAACTGTGCGAGTCGGGCATCGCGCGCTACCGGGGTGTCCGTCAGGCGATTGACGGGCGGTCTGGGTGAATCTTCTGTGGTTGGCGCCGTGAGGTACGCGTGTCGGTCTCACGTTGCTGAGGCGGTTGGTCAGACGGCGACGATGTCGACGAGATGCTCGATCCCGGTGAGATCCTGTGCGTTTCGGGTGTACAGCCGGGCACCATGTGCGTGTGCGGTCGCGGCGATGAGGAGGTCCATCACCCTCGCTCGTGGCTGTCGCCCAGCTTGAGCGACCGCCGCCGCAAGTTGGCCGTAGCTCACCGAGACGTCATGGTCGACGGGGAGGGCGTCGAAGGACCGCTGCAGCTCCGAGAGCCTGCGCAGCCGTTCCGCTCGGACCGCTGCCTCACGCGTGACAAGTACGCCGAAATGAAGCTCCGCAAGCGACGCGACGCTGATCGCGAGTTCACCCTCCAACGGGGCAACGCCGCTGGCGATCAACACACTGGTGTCAAGAATCGCCTTGGACATTGCGCTCCCATGGATTCGCGACGGACTGATCGAGGAGGTCGCGGTCCCGGTCCCACTCCAGGTCGGCGTGACCGTTGAAGAGGACGGCGATGTCGTCCCAGCCCTGCCAACGCCGTGGTGCTGCAGGGACCATTCGTGCGGCAAGACGACCAGCGACCGTGATGTCGATCTCTTCGCCGCCTTCGACGCGCCGCACCAGTTCGGAGGCATCCTGACGCAACTCTCGGAGTCCAACACTGGCCATGACCATCAACGTAGCACAAGTGCTATTCAAGCTCAATACGACCAACGACCTCGGCGCGCCGGCAACAACACGCTCGCCAAAGCCGGGTCCCCGTCCATACGCGCCGTTCGGCTCGCCCCTCTCCGACGTGATCGGCCGTCGTTGTGCGCTGCCTGTTCTGTGCGGGCTGCGCAGCCCTGACACCCGACTCAACCAGGCGTGATTGTTGCGGTGAAGCCGGGGTCGTCCTCGTCGTTCGGGCAGCCGACGCGTAGGCGGTTCCCATCCGTGTCTGTCAGATGAATCTCGTCGCACCACGGTTGGCGTTCGATGGCGACGCCGAACTCCGAAGCGAAGGTCTCCAGCGTCCGGCGATCGACGTACCAGTACACGACGCCTCGCGGGGGCCCGTCCCCTCGGTGTTCGGAGAGATGGATGTTCGTCGCGCCGCGTCGCATGAACGTGTAGGCGGGGAAACCCGGTCCGAAGCGATGCACACCTTCCAGCACGAACCCGAGGCGCGAGTACCACTGCGCAGCCTTGTCGGCGTCCTCGACCCGGAGGATCGGCACCAGGTCGTCGGTCCTGTCACTCACATCAGCATCATCCCACGCAGACTCAGTCACCGGATCTGTGCCGGTCCGCGTGAGCCATGCCCGGCCGGCGATCACGTCCCGCAGCAGGCGGAGGCGGCCAGCAGACGCGGTCGATGCGCGCCGATCTGCTCGCCCGACCTGGGTCGGTGCGGCCGGTGTTCTGCACCGCGCGTGCTGCGTCACTACCGGCGGTTGGAACAGCTCGCTCATGCGCCGCGGGTCGACTGTGCGGCGCGCCTTCGGTCTACAGAGTCAGTCGGAGTTCTACGTCTTGGCCGAGCGTGTCACTCAGGCGCCCCGCTTCGCGTTCGATGGACGAGTCGGTTGGCGGTTGGTCGCTGCGCCAGGTGATCATGAGTTCATGCTCCCGTCGGACCCAGGTTCCGCACACGACTCCCCCGTGGATCACGGGGTTGGCTTTGCGTGTCATCGCGTCTCGTAGTGCCGCTGGGGTGACGTGGGCATCTCTGGTGCCAGGACCGATCACCCATTGGTCGTGCCCGGGAAGCAACCTCAACTCTTGGGACGGAACCGCCGCCTTCAATGCGTCAACGTCCTCGCTGGCTACATACGCAACGGTCCCTTCGACGTCGACCGCCACGAGCTGATGATCGAGGCTCGCGAACCAGCCGTTGATTCGTTTGCGGCCGGCGCTCAATCCCTCGCCTAGCCAGTACTGAAGGTGATCGAGGGTGGCCGGGCCGTAGGTCCGGAAGTAGGAGGTGACCGCGCGCGGCCCGGCTTCGTCGAGATCGGGGATGCCTCGCCAAGCTGGGTTGCTGTCGAGGCGTTGGAGCGTGAGCCGACCGTCACGGCGCGGGCCCAAGCTGACGTCGCCCTGCCAGGTGAGCGGTTTGATCAGCGTGCCAGCGCCAGCTTCGAACACTGGTCTCAAGTGCCCGTACGCCCGCTGCGTCGCTAGTGCTTCGCCGAGCTCGGCCACCGTGAGCGTCGCGTCACCCAACGCATCACGAACCGCCGCCCGGAAGTCTGGCCAGGCCTCTGCTGCGAGCCCGTAGTGCTCCACCCAACTCGGCAACTCCCATTGCCGACCCGCCGAACGGAGCGCCAGGTACATTCCGCCGTCGTCGGGCGAGAGGTAGTGCAGCGCCCCGCGGAACAAGAACGCTTGGATGACCGTTCCGTCGGCTACGGCCTTCGCGAGTTCGCCAGGCTGCGAGTTGTCAGTGCGAGTCCGAACAGGAGCGGCTTTGTCTACGCCGGACTCATCCGGAGCGCGGCAGGGACGCGACACGACCCGGGAACGTATCCCGGTTCGATCGCCCTCGCCGCTGAGCGGCTCCCGGCCGAGTCGGACGTCGTGGCGTTCGAGCTCGTTCCGGCGAGCGCGACGGAACTGGCCGAGGGTCTGGCTGCCATGGGGCGGTCGGCGACCGTCGAGGTAGCCGACGGGCTCACCGGGGTGTGCGAACGGGCGCGCCCTGGTGATCTGGTGTTGCTTGATCCGTTCCACGTCCATGAGCGGGGCGAGGCCTTCAGCTCTGTGGAGGCGTTCGCGGTTCTGGCGGCACGAGGTGTGAGCACGATCTTGTGGTATGCGATCTACGACCCATCGGAATCGGACGAGTGGATCGCTGACTCGATCCCGAGCACCGTCGCTCCTGGTTGGTCGGCGCGGCTCGTCGGCGACGCCACACTGGGTGGACTCGCAGGTTGCGGGTTCCTCACCGCCCATCTCTCATCGAAGTCGGAGGCCGCTGCCGGCTCGACCGTCGAGGCTCTTGCTCGCGTGCTTTCGCGGGTACGCCCCGGCTTGAGGGTCGAGTGACCTGATCACCTCGATGTCTCCGAACGCCGGCTTGGGACGCGCCCGATGCGCCGTTTGGAGCGCATCGTCCGATCGTCGAGCAGGGTCGTTCGGCGCCGTTGTTATGCGTGCCGTTGATCGCCGTCGGCCGGCCGCGCGTTCTCGGTCACCCTCGTGCGATCTGAATGCAGGCTACGGGCGGATAACGCGGTGCTCGTCGGCCGGTGTTCTGGCCGGTTTGGGCGGTGGTCGGCACCGGGGCCGGGGCCTCGTCCTACTGTCTGGGCATGGATAGGCCGTCGGACCTGAAAGTCGGGTTGTTGGAGCTCGGCGAGGTCGACGCGTACCTCGATCTGACGGTTGCCGTGGATGCTGACTCGGGTGTTGACGGGGCGGCTCATTCCCATCCGTACGGCCGTGACGAGCCATTCAACGTCGACACTGCACGAGACCGCGAGGTCATGCGGTGGTCGACGGGCATCGACGAGATTGGGTGGCGCCGGGCATGGGGGCTGCGAGACGGCTCCGGTCTCGCGGGATATCTCTACCTGGCCGGTGCCGCGCTGCGCTCAGAGCTACATCGCGTCGAGTTGGGCATGGGCGTGCTTGCCTCGCACCGCCGCCTCGGTGGCGGCTCGATGCTGCTGGCCACGGCGATCCAGTGGGCCAAGCAGCAGCCCGCAGTCGCTTGGATCGACCTGGGAGTGTTCTCCGACAACCCTGCCGCGCAAGCGCTGTACGCGAGACACGGCTTCGTGGTGTTGGGCCGCACGCCCGACCGGTTCCGAGTCGACGGCCACTCGCTCGATGACATCTCGATGACTCTCGAGTTGGGGTGATCATGCGCGATCCGATCGAGGGACTGACCAACGACGGAGTCATCCGCACCGGCGCTCACCGCGACCACATTCCCGACCGCTACTCGGCAGTGTTGAACGAGGCCGTCACACAGATTCACTCTGTGACCGCCGACGCGTCGATCCACGTATACGGCTCGGTCGCCACCGGCGCCGCCCACACGCCGGACTCCGACGTCGACCTGCTGGCGATCGGCCTGCCGGCTGATCTGGCAGGTGAGATCAGCGGGCAGTTGTCGGCCGGATTCGTTCACGTGTGTCGGGGCGTGGAGATCGCCGTCGCCACCGACGCTGACCTGCGCGGGGCCCGCGGCTTCAACGGCGACATCGCCCGCCACGCGATGCGATGGCGCTCCGAACTCGAAAGATCGGACCCTGCCCAGCTCGCACGACGAGTCGCCCGCAAGACCCTGCTCGCCGTCACCGGACTCGTCATCGTTCACGACACGACCTGGACGACCGATCGCGACACCGCGGCGCGACGCTGGAAACACATCCACCCCGAACTCGCCCACGGCCTCGATGACCTCGTCTCCTGGTCCACCGGCCACAAGGCCGCAACGCACGCGCAGCTCACCCACTGCCTGAACACCACAGTCGACACGATCGTGCAGCAGTTCGCATCGAGCATCGGGCTCTGGCCCGACTCGTGAACAGCACGAACCAGGCCAACGGAGCCAACCGCCCAAGCCCTCGGGCATGCGCTCGTCCACACGATCCACTCACCGACGGCGATCGCGGCTGCCCCAGGCCGTGCCGCTCGCCGGGGTCTGTCAGATCCAGACCCGCGCCCGATGCGTCGTTCGGGGCGGCTGGCCGGAACTCGGTCGGTCGTGGTTCTGCACGCGTGTTCTGTGCGTGTCTGGTCATGCGGCGCCGGGTTCAGCGATTTTCGTATTACGCTGTGCGTCGATGGAGATCCACCGCTCGGCTAGCAAGCACGGCGTTCCCGAAAGCGACGTCCTGCATGCCATCGAGCACGAGATCGTGTCGATGGACCTGGAGCCGGAGGCGGACCCTCCGAAGGTCCTCGTCATCGGACCCGACTCGGGCGGGAACCTGCTCGAGGTGATCGTGCTCGTGCTCGCTGGCGACCGGTTGATCGCCATTCATGCAATGAAGCTGCGCCGCCAGTTCTACGAACTCCTGCCCGGAGAGGAGGGCCTACGATGACCGACAAGACCTATCGCACGAAGTCAGGCAAGACCCTGACCGAAGCCGACCTCGACGTACTCGCTGACGAGGTCACCATCACTGATTACGACACCGAAGCCCTGAAGGGTCGTCGTCGCGGGCGTCCGCTGCTCGGCTCTGCCCCCGCCGAAGTCGTCCCAGTTCGACTCGATCCTGAGCTCCGCGCCGCGATCGAAGCCCGAGCCGAGGCTGACGACACCAACAGCAGCGAGATCATCCGCCGCGCCTTGCGCGCATACCTCGACGTCGCCTGAGCCACACGGCGCAACGACGCGCCGATCTGCGACCCGTTCAGTTCGACTGCGCGCGTGTTCTGGAGCGCGCATTCTGCTTGGTTCGCGTAACTCAGGGAGGACGCGGATCGGCAGTTATGCACTCATGGTCAGCGACGGTGCGGGTCGATGATGAACAGGCCATCGGAGCCGCCGAAGGAACGAACACCTGAATCGCCTCTCAGCACGAGGCCGAGTTGTTCTGCCGTCATGCCGAATACCTGAACGAATGTCACCGTGCCATTCGGTGTGTCGAGAGGCGGAAGTGACGGATCATCAACGAACCCGACCGCTACCAGATCACTCGTGGCATCCCCGGTGATGGGTCCGCCTGTGTCCAGCGTTTCGCCCGGCAAGTATCGATCTCCATCCAACGTGCGGTCGCCGAGACGCTGCAGGAAGCGAACGGTCCATTGCGGAGGCTCGTCGAGCTGTTTGCGGGGGGATGACCATCGGGACCGAGGTGCATGCCGTACGCGCATCGTGAATTCGTACCCGAGTCCACTCACTGCGGGGTCGTCGGTTGTCTTCTCCCAGATCTCCGACAAGCCCAGCGTGACGAAGTGCCAGTGGTCGCCAGCGTCGTAGGCGCTCGCTGACTCCAACCGCGAACCGAGCAATCCCATCGAGGAATCCAGCAGCCAGTGCTTCGGCTCCTGCGGTCCGTGCAGCGCGACCATCGCATTGTCAATGGCTGTCATACCAGGCGCATCGGCGGAGTCATACATCACCGCATCATGTCATCGGACGCTTCTAACGGCCCGATGCGATGCGTGGCACGCAGAGCCGAACGGCAGTTATGCGCTAGCCGCAAACGTGGAAGTGGATGTCGGGGTCGTTGATCAGAGCGAAGTCCACGACTCGCCAGAAGTTGGACAACGACGGGTGGGCGAGGGCCTCGTCACGCGTCAGCTTGCGGCCGAACAATGGGGTGTCTCCGTACGGGGCCGCCGCGGCAACCGCTGTCGCCGCGGGTTCGTCTCGTCCTGGGACTGGGCCGACTCGGCATCCGAAAGTGATGTGGTCGGAGAAGTCCTCCGAGCCGAACGTGCCGAGAATGACATCGATCCAAGCCTCGCGTTCGCCGTGGTCGTGAAGCGCGGCGAAGAGAATCGCGTGGGCATCGTTGTCGTCGAGGATGAAGCTCTTGACGAGCGTGTACCCACGTCCACACGCGGCGCACGACTTCAACTCGACGGTGCGTTCGGGGTCGAACGAGAGTGTGTCCGCCACACGTCCAGATTGCCCGATGGCGAGACGGCTGTCCAGCACGCCGATCGGCAGTTAGGCGTGCGGGCGCGTCGCGGTCGTCCTCAGAAGTCCCAAGACGGCGTCGGACTCGGTGCATCGCGACCAATGTGTGAAGTTAGCCACTCGGCCTCATCCTCGGTCAGTGTCCAACGCCGTATCAGTGCAACGACGGACCTCACCTCAAGGTGGGTCCAGTTGAAGATGTGCGCCAGCGTTCGGATTTCCATCACGTCGTCAACGTTGACCATCAACGGCGCTGCGGCGATTCGGCGAAGCTCACCCGTATGAGCTCCGAGCGTCTCGCGAACCCACGCGATTGTTGCGTCGGCGTCCGCCCCAATCTCGCCCATGTCGAAAGCCAATCCGTGACTCGCCTCGTGATCGAGTTGGGCTACCCACGCGCCTGTATTCGAACTGTGGCTGACTGCAACCGTCCACGGACGTCTCGCTTCGGGCAGCATCGCGCTGACTGATGCCTTGATGCGTTCGGCATCGCTCTTGTCGGACACTTGCAAAGCATGTCACAGGTCGAGCGAGATGGCTGGAGGTGCCGATCGGCAGCTATGCGTTGTCCTCGTCGGATCGCAGCGACGCACGAGCGGTCTCCAGGATGTCGAGGTAATCAGATCGGAACGGATCAACGAGCGTCGACTCCAAGCAGGCTGACATCGACCAGAGCACCTGCCGCTCCGCATCGTCGGCTATACCGAGATGGTCGAGCCGAACGTCGTGGGATTCGTTGCGATGGAACCATTCGGACAGCACTAGAGCCTCGGCCGAACTCAAGACGATCCTCACGCTGCTATCAGTGTCGAGAGTTGCTTTCATGCAAGGACAGCTTGCCCGAATGGCCTGGTCAACACCACAGGTATCGGCAGTTATGCACCCTGCTGACGACGGCGAAGGACCTCGGCGTCGTACCCAGGGACCCAGTCAGCTCCCGACTCCGTCAGCGCGTCCATCACATCGGTTTGGTGGCATCCCATCGAGCTGAGCTGGGTCATCACTTCGTGCGCTGTCAGCGGTGCCGTCGACCGCCATTCGCCGTGGGGCCGCGTGACCTCGACGTCGAACCTGTCCCCGGTCCGAGCTACCCGAATCGCCATCTGCGAAGCGTAGGGGTGAGGAGACACCGCGTTCCGTAGCCGGCGCGGATCGGCAGTTATGCGCCGAGTTCGACCATGACGTCCTCCGTGATGACATGGCATTCGTCAGAGCGAACCTTGACGCCGGGGACTGTGCCAATGACGTCGCCCGCTTTGGCTGTAACGGTGTAGGTGCCAGGACGCTCGCCCGCTCCGAAGTACACGCAGCCTTGCTTTGTGACTCCAGCGGAGAGCACTTCGGAGTGGTCGCCGTCCGTCACGGTGACAACCGCATCGCAGACCCCAGCGCCGCTCGGGGCCTGCACTCGGACTGACAAACCAGAGAGCGCGACCGAGGTGCAATCCCGACTGCCGCAACCTTGCAGAACGAGCACGACAGCAGCCGCGCCTGCAAAATGCACACCCTTCATCCTGGCCTCCCTTGGCTGGCACTCTAAACGGTGGTGCCAGAACCCATCACCAGCGCAGATCGACAGTTGCGTTCGCGCTCAGCGCAGGGCGTCAATTCAGTCGGCGGAGTTCGTTGTCACGCCACACGTAATAGAACACGCCGCACGCGCAACCGTCCGAGGTCATCGTCCGTTCCTCAGCGACCGATCCCACGATGTTCCCCGCACTGTCATAAACCGTGATGGAGAGCTGGAGCGTTCTCCCGTCGTCCCAATCGTTCGACTGAAAGCCGTTCGTGGCTTGGTCGGGTTCGCCACCCTCGCCCGCCAGGATCGTCTGGCAATCGTCGTCGAGGCAGAATTGCGCCGAGGCGGTGTCCAGCTCAGGATTCAGATCGACGTACGTCCCGTAGGGCAGACATGACGACCCAGCGACGCCAGGGTCACTTTTCGGATCGACTCGGAAACTTCAACAAAAGAACGACCAGACCTGCAACAAGGACCGGAAGGCGCTCGACCCTGCTCGCATTGCCGGGTATCACGAGAATGAGCACGGAGGCCGCCACCAATGCCCACTGCATCTCCGATGAAGTCGTACTTCTCCGATGCTCGTCTCATGAGGCGGTGGGCCCACAATCTGGACCCAACACAGATGTGCCCCGGCTGAACGGAGTGGTTGGCGGCCCAGTCGAGAAGAAAGTCGTCGCCAGTCAAGGAGCGCATAGTGCCCGGTGCGGGCGACGCTTGTCCAGCGACATAGCGGCAGTTCGGTGCTTGCCGTCACCCGCAGCTGACGCCGTCCGGAATCTTCAGGAGCACGTCAGAACTTGCGATCACTACCCCGGTCTCAGCGTGGACGACCTCAAACTGGCCGACCTTGCCGAACGCTTCGTTCGGCCTTTGCGGATCGAACCCGACCGTCGTCTCGACCCCGGCTTCCAACACAACGACGTCGGACCGTCCATACGTCGCGCCATCAACCGACAATTGAGCAAAGACCGATTGCGTGTCGCTCGATGTCAACGCGCCTCGCACCCAGTTCCCATCTGTCGGACCGCAGTCCGACGTCACCTCCACCAATGAAACCGCGGATGAAGATGCGGTGCTGCTCGACCTCGGCATCGATACGGACGGTTCCGAACTGATCCCCGACCCACCGGTGGTGGTCTCTGGCACCGACACTTGAATGCCGTCTTCCGCGGACGTCGGCGTGGAGGCTTCATCGTTCCTGGCGCACGATGCGAACAACATCATGAGTGCCGAGCAGATGAGATATCTCCGCATGCCCGTTGGACGATGCGACGCACCCTCACGGTTCCCCACGGGCACAGATTGCCCGATATGGAGCGGTTCGCGCCAGCGTTTCTTGGGCGCTGGTGTCGGCGGCGATGGCGTGCAAGAGTCTCGATATGGTTGCCGACGGGGATCCGACAGCACAGCATACGCGTACCGAGCAGAACGTGCGCACCGAATGTCGGAGCGCAGAATGTTCATCGCGACGGACGCAGAACGCGTCTGCGGCCCGCTGAGAACAGCGCCGAGCCGGCGATCTGTGCGGTCCACGTCGCGGTTGACACCCTCGTTGACGTCGCCACTGAACGACGTCGGCCGTCGACACCGAACGTCGGCGGTGTCGCCCCTCAGTCGCCCTGAAGTACCCCTGGTTGCTTCACCCCGATTCTCACTGGCGACAGGGCGCCAGCCGTGGGTGTCCGCATACCGCGTCCGAGTAACCCGCCAGACCATCCGGGAACGCCGGTTCTTCGGCGTGAGTAGGAGCGTTCCGGCCCGCGATTACGAGTGAGCGAGTCGCCGAGTCGGCTGGCCGGGAATGCAGTTCGGCGTTGCGATTCGTGTTGGGTCCAGCGGTACACGTGCGCTCCGGAGGATCTTCTGGCCGCCAGTGGGC
Organism: Ilumatobacteraceae bacterium; assembly: GCA_031416375.1. GTDB lineage: Bacteria > Actinomycetota > Acidimicrobiia > Acidimicrobiales > Ilumatobacteraceae > Ilumatobacter. The sequence continues at coordinate 1,724 of JANOTN010000319.1, read as the reverse complement.
AGTTTCTGGTGACCGCCGAGACCAAGTATGGAGCGGCGCTGCGCAGCCACGGAGAGTGTTGATCAGAATGGCAAGTTTGGCCGTCAGCCGGCAACTCTGATTGCTACCGCCAACATCCTGTTGGTCACGGATTGGTCACGGATTTCTCCCAACAGGGCGATATCACACAACATCAGCCGGATTGGTCGCGGCGCGAATATGCCTCCTGACCTGCACGTATTGACACAAGTCGGCACGAGGTGACACAGGGCGACACCCCAAGGTTCGGGTTCGATTCCCGTCCACCTCCGCCACAGCGTCTCTGGACGTTCATGTGCAACCACCGATGCGGCTCTGAACAGGGAGTTTGTGCGGAGAGGTGCATGGACGTCCAGGGACGTTCACAGACTGTAAGTCTCAGTGTAAGTCTCAATGTCACGCATCAAGGGCTAGCTTGAGTGGGGTACAGCATTGAAGGGAGGGTCTTGTCGTGCCCCGTGCTCCTCGTGGCAAGCGTGTCGATGACTCGTCGACCGGGGCGTTCATGGTGGTCAACCGCGCGCGGCGCGGTCAACCGGACCCGTTCTTCGACAAGTCTCGCAACGTCTGGGTCGCGCCGTGGCGAAAGGCCGACGGCAGGATGGGTCGACCGACCGGCCGGACCCGCGCCGCTGCTGAGGCGTCTCGCGACCGACACGTCGCTGCCGAGCTGGACGCAGCGAAGTTCGCACCGCTCTCGAGCGGCTTTCATGCCGATACCACCCTGACCGAACTCTCACGCTGGTGGCTTGACCACGTGGCCCGTCACCGTGTGCGCGTCACCACCTGGTCCACGTACGACAAGCAGCTGCGCGTCGTCAACGAGCGGCTCGGCGATATGCCCGTCCGAACGCTCCGGCCAGAGAACGTCGTCGGTGTGATCGGTGAGGTCGCACAATCGGGCTCCGCCTCGCGTGCTCGGAACATCCGGATGCTCCTCGTGCAACTGCTCGACGAGGCTGTCAACCTCGGTCTCGCAGAGGACAACGTCGCCAAGAAGGTGCGCTCGCCTCGGGTGCCGAAGGTCCAACGACGAACACTGTCCCCGGCTGAGGTGGCGCGGCACCGAAGACCAGCCGCACCGCCGGCCGGCAACTACTCGCTCCAACGACGCTCACGCTGCTGGCGGCGCACCATGACCGCTGGCAGCGCCTGCGCGGAGAGCGGGTCGTGCCGTGGCCCGAGGTGTCGTATCAGGGTGAGTTGCTCGACCTCGTCTTCGTGAACCCCGCCGGACGTCTGATGCTCCGCCAGCACGTCGACAAAGCGATCCGCAAGGCTGCGGAGGCGATAGGGCTCGACCCGTCGGAGATCGGTACGCATACCGGTCGCCGTTCGGTCGTGACGAATCTCTATGCGTCGGGCGATCTCGACCTCGAGGACGTGGCGCGGTTCGTCGGCCACTCCGATCTGTCCACGACGCGCGGCTACGTACAGTCGGAGGGGGAGCGACCGCAAATGGTTTCGCGCAAGGCGTTCGGGATCCTCGACCCCGGAGGGACGTAACCGGACGATGAACGCAGCTCGGCGAGATCGCTGGTTGCGCGCGGGCCCGATCTGATTCCGCGGTGCGGATGCGATACCTGCCAACGCACCAGCTGAAGTCGTGTCCATCGGTTCTCCTCCACATCGCTGAGATGGCGATCCTATGCCTGTACTTTGGGCCCGAAGAACAGGCACGCGAGGACTGGTCGCCGACCCGACGT